>NZ_JAGIQE010000013.1:0-218982 GCF_017815075.1 Burkholderia sp. AcTa6-5
AATTCGCGGCGCAGCACGATGCCGTCGACCCGCGCGCGGACCTGCGCGACGAGGAATGCACTGGTGCGGCCCGGCAGCTCGGTCACCGCGGGCACGGCTTGCGGCTGGACGGTGACGACGCCGACTTCCGGCGTTTGCGGCGGCGGCGCCGCTTCTTTTTTCCCGCACGCGGCCAGGAAAACGGCAGCCGTTGCGGCAGTGATTAAGCGGTATGGAACCCGTTCGACGCGCATGGAGCGACCTCTCACAATTAGACGACCTTCAATGGGAATCACCAGATCTCCTCATGGCCCTGACGCGCGGCGAACCTGAAGGGTCCTGTCCGCCGCGGATGCGGACACGTGTTGCGGGTGTGCGTTGCACCCGGCGGAGCGTTCGTTCGCCGAACTGCTTCCGAAAAGGAACGGCGAGCCCGCTGCCTCGGCGGGATCGCGTTGCCATGGGTTCTGCCAGACTGCTAGCGCGCGGGTCGGAATGCGGCGCCGGCGAATTCGATGAACGCGCGCGCGGCGGCCGGCAGACGTGCGGCACGCGCATGCGCAAGCTTCAACGTGACGGGCGCGAGCGGATGGAGCGGGGCCACGCGCACCAGCGTGCCGGCCGCCAGATCGGCGTCGACGAGATACGCGGGCAGCACCGCCGCGCCCATGCCGGCCACGGCCAGCCGCCGTGCCATCTCGAGATGGCCGACGCCCGTATTGCCGGGCGCGACGCCGGATCGAATCCCGGCCGCGTGGTCGTCATCGGCCGCCGGCAACTCGAGCCGCACGGTCGCGATGTCCGGCCAGTCGCCGGACGCAGCCGCGCCGCCGTGCGCGGCGACATAATCAGGCGCCGCGACGCGCACGGATTCGTACGCGGCCAGCGTATGCAATGCATGCGCGCCGGACACCGGCATGCCGTCGGTCAGGAACGCGACGTCGATGTCTTCGGTAGTCAGGTCGACGTGGGCATCGGTCAGCGTCACGGTCGGCCGCACGTCCGGAAACCGGTGCACGAAACGATCGAGCAGCGCGCTCAGCTGGCTGAGCCCGAACGCGACCGGCGCGGCCACGCGCAATACGCCTTCCGGCTTGCTGCCCATCGCGACGAAACGGCCGTCGATCTCGTCGATCGCACCGAGAATCCGCTCGACGCGCGCGAGATACAGCTCGCCGATTTCCGTCAGCGACTGGTGGCTCGTGCTGCGTTGAAGCAGGCGCGCGCCGAGGCGCGTCTCGAGCGCATCGACCAGTCGGCTGGCCATCGCCGTCGACACGCGCAACCGCGTCGCCGCCCGGCGAAACCCGCCTTCCCTTGCCACCGTCACGAATGCCCGAATCGATTGAAGTTGGTCCATTTGTCCGGATTTCCCTGCGCGGACGACTGCCCGTCCATCTGCACCCGACGCCGCGCCACAGCCGACCCGCATCGGCCCGGCCAATGCGGCGGCCCCGACACCGGCTCCGCCGGGTCGGTCGACACGCTCGCGACGGGCACGCGTCGGCTTGCAACGGACGCAAGCCGGCCTCGGCAAGCCCGATGCACGATCGTTCAATAGCAGTCCTGAGTCTTTCCCGGCGATTCGCGGCGGCAACGCGCGCGGCAAGGCCGGCGGCGTCCGCGCATCACGCGGACGGTGTTGCCCGTATCGTCCGGGCACGCTGAATCGCATTTCCTTCAGCAGGTGCAATGGTAGGGAAACCGCCGGAAAATGGCTTGCCCGATCCTGCGATTGTTTTGCCTTAATTTCCGAATTTGTGCGTCGCACACCCTGCCACGACAGGCGACGCGGCCGCCGATCATGCAGGTCCGGATGATCGGGCTAATTTCGGACAGTTTTAGGCAATCCCGCGCACGCAACTGGCCGTACGATGTGACCGCCATGCCTGCACGCCGGCAGCGAATCGCAGCGCACGCACGGCATCGCCCGCTCCGCCAACCGCTCACGCAACATGGAAATCGACGCCCGAACGCCGCCGCAACCGCGCCATCCACCGGATCACGATGCCAGGTCGCCAGCCCGATCGCCCGCTGCCCGGCTCGCGGCGCTGATCGCCGTGTACGCGCCGCACGACGGCATGTTCGACCTTCCGCTGCGCGGCATGCGTGTCGCGCGCGCGTCCGCGCTGCCGCCGCAGTGGAACCACGGCGTGCACCACGCGTGCCTGAGCATCGTCGGGCAAGGCGCGAAGTCGATGCGGGTCGGCGACGATACCTACACGAGCGACGAATCGCGGATGCTGGTCGCCACCGCCGACCTCCCCGTGACCGGACGCGTGACGCGCGCGAACCCCGCCGAGCCGTTCCTTTACGCGCAACTCGCACTCGATCCGCACCGCATCGCGGCGCTCACGCCCGTCGTCTTTCCGCGCGGGCTGCCGAAAGCCGTCGACTACCGCGCGCTCGACACGCTCGACGCGACGCCCGAAATCGTCGACGCCGTCGCGCGGCTGATGCAACTGATCGCACAACCGGACGACCTCGACCTCCTCGCACCGCTGATCGTCGACGAAATCCTCATCCGGCTGCTGCGCGGCCCGTCGGGCGCGCGCATCGCGCAGATCGGCGACGCCGGTTCGACGACCCAGCGCATCTCGCGCGCCGTCGCATGGATTCGCGATCACTATCTCGATCCGATGGCGGTCGACGCGCTCGCGCGACAGGTGGAGATGAGCCCGTCGACCTTCCACCATCATTTCCGTGCGGTCACGTCGATGAGTCCGTTGCAATGCCAGAAGGTGCTGCGGCTGCAGGAGGCGCGCCGCCTGATGTGCGTGTCGGCGATGGATGCGCGGCAGGCGTGCCGCAGTGTCGGCTATGTGAGCGCGTCGCAGTTCAGCCGTGAATACGCACGGCTGTTCGGCGACGCACCGGGCCGCGACGTCGCTCGGCTGCGCGGCGAAGCGGTGCCGCTGTCGCGCGTCGCACCATGAACGCGAATCGCAAGAAAACGCTTTCATAAGGACGTGCCGGGAACACGGGCATCATTGTCCAACCGGTCCGCGCACATGCATGCGTCGCCTGCCTTTAACGCAGGACTGCGAATTATTTCAGTTGACCCGAAAGACAGTGCGCGGTACTCACGTATCGATCATGCGTGAATCAGGACTGACGAGACACGCAGCAAGCGTTCAACGCGGCCTCGTCGGCGGCCAGCATCTCGGGCACGCATTCCCGCAGGAAATCGACGAACGTGCGGATCTTCGCATCGAGATACTGACGCGACGCATACAGCGTATAGACCGTCAGCTTCTGCAACCGGTAATCGGGCAGCACGCGCACCAGCGCGCCGCTCGCGAGCGCGGGCAGCGCAGCCGACATCGGCAGCGGGCCGATCCCGAGCCCCGCGCGCAGCGCGGCGCCGAGCGCATCGGCGATATTCACCTGGAAATCGGGCACCGACAGTTCGAACGTTTCGCGGCCGTTCGGGCCGTCGAGATGCCAGCGGTCGCGCGGAAACAACGACGTGACGAGCCGCAGGCACGCATGCCCGGCGAGATCGCTCACCGCGCGCGGCGTGCCGCGCGCCTTCAGGTAGGCAGGCGACGCGCACAGCACGCTGCCCACGTCGCCGAGCCGCTGCGATACCAGCCCGGAATCGGGCAGCTCCGTCGTGCTCAACTGCAGCGACACGTCGTAGCCTTCGTCGATGATGTCAGGCACGTGCTGCGACAGCGTCAGCTCGACCGCGACCGACGGATAGCGTTCGCGGTAGCGCACGACCGCGGGCACCACGTAGGACTGGCCGAAACTCGTCGTCGCGTGGACGTGCAGCCGTCCGGACGGCTTCGCCTGTGCATCGGCCGCCTCGGCTTCCGCTTCGTCGATGTAGCCGAGAATGCGCTGGCAGCGGTCGAGATAGCGCTGCCCGGCGTCGGTCAGTGCGATGCGGCGCGTGCTGCGGTTCAGCAGGCGCGTGCGCAGATGCGTTTCGAGTTGCGCGACCGAACGCGACGCGTAGGCCGTCGTGATGTCCAGGCGCTGGGCCGCGCTCGTGAAGCTGCCCTCTTCCGCGACCCGGACGAAAATGCGCATCATCTGTAACGTGTCCATCGACCTGTCCCCGCGATTGTCACGTCGCGCCGTCGTGCGGCCAGGGTGCCGGCAGCGCCGGCACACGCCGGTCTGGCGCGAATTGTGCGGAACAGTACAGCAGCGGTGCAGGCGTGTCCAGTTCGCCGTAGGCGGCACGATCCGGATGCCGAATCGTGCTGCGAAGCCGCTCACCGAGCGGCATCCGGGCCGGGCGGACATGCGTATCGGAGGGACCGACAGGCCAACCGCTGCGATCGGCAAAAGCTACCCGCCGACCACGATCGCGCTCTCGATCGACACCCTGTGCATCTCGCGCGTTACGCGACGCCCGCCGCATCGAACGGATTGCGCAACACGATCGTGTCGTCGCGCTCCGCGCCGGTCGTGATCATCGACACCGGCGCGCCCGCCACGGCTTCGATGCGCGCGATGAAAGCCTGCGCGGCCCGCGGCAGCGCCGCACGCTCGCGCACGCCCTGCACGGAGCCTTGCCAGCCTTCGAACCGTTCGTAGAGCGGCTTCGCGCGCGACTGCGCATCGAGGCTCGCGGGCAAATGATCGACGCGCGCGCCGTCGAATTCGTAACCGACGCACAGCGCGATCGACTCGAAACCATCGAGCACGTCGAGCTTGGTCAGCGCCAGCGACTCGATGCCCGAGATCCTGACGGCCTGGCGCAGTTGCGCGGCATCGAGCCATCCGCAGCGTCGCGGCCGGCCGGTGTTGACGCCGAACTCCTGTCCGCGCGTACGCAGCGTTTCGCCGGTCACGTCAGTCAGCTCGGTGAGGAACGGGCCGCCGCCGACCCGCGTCGCATACGCCTTCGTCACGCCCAGCACGTGGCCGAGCTTCGCTGCCCCGAGCCCGGTGCCGGCCGCCGCGGCCGATGCCACGGTGCCCGACGACGTCACGAACGGATAGGTGCCCCAGTCGATGTCCAGCATCACGGCCTGAGAGCCCTCGAACAGGATGCGCTCGCCGCGATCGGTCGCGTCGTTGAGGTCGGCCCAGACCGGACGCACGAACGGCAGGATCTTCGGCGCAAGCGCAACCAGCGTCGCCAGCATCGCGTCGCGATCGTACTCGTCGAGCCCCAGGCCGCGGAACCACGCGTTGTGATGGTCGACGAGCACGTCGAGTTTGGCGGCGAGCCCGCCCGGTTCGGCGAGATCGCCGACGCGCAGCCCGCGACGCCCGACCTTGTCCTCGTAGGCCGGCCCGATCCCGCGCAGCGTGGTGCCGATGGGTTCGCGGCGCAAACGCTCCTGCGCCTCGTCGATCGCGCGGTGAATCGGCAGCACCAGCGTCGCGTTCTCGGCGATCGACAGGTTGTCCGGCGTCACCGACAGCCCGAGTTCGGCCATCCGCCCGGTTTCCGCGAGCAGCGCTTCCGGATCGAGCGCCACGCCGTTGCCGATCACGCCGCGCTTGCCGCGCACGATGCCGCTCGGCAGCAGCGCCAGCTTGTACGTGTTGCCGCCGACGACCAGCGTGTGGCCCGCGTTGTGGCCGCCGTTGTAGCGTGCGACGACATCGGCCTGCGCCGCCAACCAGTCCACGACGCGCCCCTTGCCTTCGTCGCCCCATTGGGCGCCCACGACCACCACGTTCGGCATGCTCCGTACTCCATGTGAGAAATTCAGACACTCGGTCGGCCCGGTTGGCCGTTTGTGTGCCATATTGACGGAGCCGAATCACCCGATCAAACGATTAAACCTGAACCATCGTGTGAGTAAATTTCACGCGAAACGATGCAATGGCCCGACGACTCCCTCCGTTGAATTCGCTGCGCGCGTTCGAAGCCGCCGCGCGGCTCGGCAGCTTCACGCTGGCCGCCGACGAGCTGTGCGTCACGCACGGCGCGATCAGCCGGCACGTGCAACAACTGGAAGCGTGGCTCGGGCGGCCGCTGTTCGAACGCCACAACCGGCGCGTCGAACTGACCGCGGCCGGCCGCGCGTACCTCGCCGAGGTCGGCGCTTCGTTCGACCGGATCGCACTTGCCACCGCGCAGCATTTCGGCCACGCGCAGCAGCGCGTGCTGCGCGTCAGCGCGCCCGCGACGTTCTCGCTGCGCTGGCTCGTCCCGAAGCTGTCGTCATTCCAGGTCGCGCATCCGGCCATCGAGGTGCGGCTGTCGACGTCGAACGAGCCGATCGACAAGCTGCGCGACAAGGTCGACCTGATCGTTCGCGGCGGCCCGCAGGCCATCGACGGGTACGTTGCGGAGGAATTCCTGTCCGAAGTCCGGCTGCCGGTGTGTGCGCCGAAGTTGCTGGAGGGCCGGTCGCTCGAGACGCCTGCCGATCTCGCCGGCTTCACGCTGCTGCACGCGGCAACCTATCCGGGCATGTGGCCGGAATGGCTCGCGGCGGCCGGGCACCCGAACCTCGTCCCGCGGCACTCGCTCACGCTCGAGCATTTCTACCTGACGCTGCAAGGCGCGCTCGACGGGCTCGGCGTCGCGATGGGCCCGATCGCGCTGGTCGCCGACGACATCGCCGAAGGCCGGCTCGTGCAGCCGTTCAGCGAACCGGCGCTGCCGCCGTGGCGCTACTTTACATATGTGGCGTCCGCGCGAGCGGACGACGACGCCGTACGCGCGTTCAAGGACTGGCTGAAAGCAACGGGAAGCGCGACTGCGTCGGGCGAGCGGCGCTGAGCGCCCGCGCCTGTGTGTCGTGCATCTTCACGACATGCAGGATTCCGAATCGAATTGAATAAACGTATGGAGCATGTTTGCTTTCGTGCATCGCGCGATCGCGACACACGCGGCAAGCCGCGGATCGGCCCCGTGGCTTGCCGCCGGACGACGCTTACTGGCTTGCGGCGCCGGCCTTCTTTTCCGCGTTCTGCAGGTTCTGCGGATAGTTCGGATCATTGGCCGCCGGCTTGTAACCGGCGTCTTCGAGTTTCTTCAGCTCGGCGGTGTTCTTCGCACGCGCAGCCTTGCGCTCGGCTTTGCGTTTGGCCTTGGCCGCCTTGCGCGCTTCGCTCTTCGCGGCCTTGGCGTCCTGTGCAGCCGGCGCGCTTGCGGTTTCCTGTGCAAAGGCCGGAACGGCCGAGCCGAACAGGAAAGCGGCTGCGGTAGCAGCCAGCGTGAGTTTTCTGATCTGGATTCGCATCGCTGAACTCTCTTTTTTGATGACCATCACGGTTTGAAAAACCATCGAGATACCGCCCCTGCCCTGACCAGTCGTCATGTCGCGGTCAGGACTTGAGCATCATAACCGTGTCGCAAAAATTGTGGCGTCAACGTGCTGACGGAATTGGGGATACACGTATGGGAGACGACGCGGTTGGTGCGCTCGAGGTCGGCCGCCGCGGTGCTCGACGCGGTGCGAGGCGCCGACGCGTGTTTCACTGGTGGCGATATCGATACGCTCATGCACTCATGCGCGACGTGAGGATCGTCGTGCTTGCACGATCACCGCAGCAGCAGTCGATCCATGCGTCACGTTATCGTTCGATGCGGCTCGAGCGACGGTTCCTCCCATAAACGACCACGATTCGTTTCTTCGGCGGTCAGGAGGGTTACGTTGCGTCGTTGCGGCGTGCGGCGATCTGTTCGGTACCGCTTGCCGCACTGTGATGCAGAAGGTTGTCTGTGTGTGGAGGCAAAGCGGGTGGTCGATCCGTAGGTCTGACAAAAAAGGCGGGGCGGCGCAAGCGGTGAAGACGTCGGCCCGATGGACTGCACGCATGCGCTGAAACTGATCATGAGCGAGCAGCGCTCGTCGGGTGGATATGCCCATGGCCGTGAAGCCTATCCGTCTGTGCAACCGTGCTTGCCGACGCTGAAGCGCCACACAAGGATACCGATCGTTTCCCGTTTGCTCCCATCGATGGTTCCTTATGTGGATGAGGGCTGGGATCTACACAGCTTGCTTATACATGTGCCACCGCCTATCGGTGAGCTTTTACGGGATTCCGCTTTTTCGGAAGGTGAGCATATTCGGGAGCATCGGGGAATTCGATTGCGGTGAGCTCCGGCACCGACAGCACCTTCACGTTGGTTCGCAACGATGTCGACGGACACAGCACGGCTTGCCGGGTGGCACTCCAAAGGTAGAAAAACGGACCGGACGTGGGATGGAAACAGCCGGGATCGGATTCCGTCGGGCACAGTCCACAGGCTAAATTTGGCGAGCGGCATCACAGGCGATCGACAAAAAACTTGTCCATAGACGAGGCCGCGCGAGTACAAAAAACCATTCGCGGGCAGTCCAGGATGATTTCGAACTGCTGTGGACGAAGCGACGGGATTCGCTGCGCTCGTCAGTCATGGTGCCGAGGGTGCCATGGGGCACATTTTTGGGTCCCATAAACGGGAACCTCTACGTCGAAACCGCGCATTTCCTCCCATAAGTTTCTACGTTTCGGCGTTTGTGAGTGGGTACTCACCTCTTCGGGAGGCCCTGTCAGGCCTGGAGCCTTCCTGGAACGGTGTGTCAAACAGAGCCGAGTCGGCCTGGATCGCAGGATCTGAACGCCTTGCGTCCCACAGAAGACTCCCATTGGTAGCGGTTTATGGGGTTCGTCTTTCTGTGCAAGCACACGTGTGTTTACATCTTTGGTAAACCACGTTTACTTCTTTAACTACTTTTAGACGGCTCACAGCCTTGTCTGGCAAGGGTTTGAGGGGTGTTCGGTGCCCATTTATGGGAGCACAGGTGGAAGGGTTTGGGGTTTCAGGTCTGTGGATTTGGGGGTTGGGGTACCGTGTTGTGGGGAATCCGGGTTGTGGATATGGGGCGAACGTATCCGGTTATGGGAAATCGACCGTCAATCGCGCTCGGTAGTCGTCTATGGGAACACAGGAAGGTAGCCTTTTATGGGGGGCTTTTCTCGGTTGGTAGTCCGATGCGTGCACAGTGATTTTCTTCGGGTAGCCGGTTATGGGAAATCTGGACGGTACCTATTTATGGGAGTCGGTCTCAGTCAATTTGCTGCCCTTTGCTCGGGGACGCCGTGAAGCTTTCCCATAGACAGGGCTAAGGCCACGGACAGGTTACTGCCTATGGGGAAAACGAATGGTTGCCGTTTATGGGAGCGATTTCCACCTTCAATCCGGAAAGCAGCTGCGTCGACCCCGGTGACAGGTAGCCTCCTATGGGAAACGACAAAGGTAGCCTGTTATGGGAGAAAAAGGCAGCTGTGTTGCGGGGCACCACGAATCTTCCCGGCGATCTCGATTCCGTCCGTTTGCCCCCATGGATGGGTACCTTCGTATGGCAATTCTTGTGCCGGGTTGCCCTGTCGAGCCGGGAAAGGTAGCGGCTTTTGGGAGGTATTTTGATCAAAAGGTAGACGGATATGGGGCTCTGAACAAATCGTGAAACACGGATTTCTCCTTACGTATCAGATGGTTAGCTAATATAGTGAAAGTGATGCTGGAGCAAGGGCGTTGCTCCGTCGCGCGAAAAGGTATAAAGTCCGCTCTCAATAAGGCAACCTTACCCGGACACCACGATGCCGCGCAAGCCCGCAAGCAAAGGCTCAGACAAACAGGTTTCGCTGTTTCAGACACCCGAGCCGCCCGACTTGCTGCGCAAGGCGGTCCAGGCGATTCATATCGCACCGAAGTCGGGAAAGATCGGTCTGCAGCAGCGCAAGATGTTCAGCTCGCTGATCAAGAACGCACTTCGGCAGGAGGCGTTCGAACCGGGCCGGACGAGCTTCTCGATCTCGATCGCGTCGCTGTCGCACGAGAGCGGGCTGAACAGCAACAACACGAAGTACGTGAAGGATACGGTCAACTCGCTGATCAGTACCGTCGTCAACTGGGACTACCTGGCCGCGGACCGTTCGACGGTCTGGAAAGCGTCGGGCCTGCTCGCCGGCGCGGAGCTCGAGCAATCGGTGCTGAAGTACAGCTTCTCCGACCAGATTCGCAGCGAACTGCTCAATCCCGAAATCTACGCGCTGATCGATATGCGGATCGCTCGCGAGTTCCGGCGATCGCACTCGCTCGCGCTGTGGGAAAACACGGTGCGCTACGAAGGGATCGGCATCACCGCGAAGATTCCGCTGCCGAAATTCCGTGACCTCATTCTCGGCCAGGACAAGGCGTCGCAGTCGTACAAGGAATACAAGCTGTTCAAGAGCAAGGTCCTGGTGCCGTGCATTCAGGAGGTGAACGAAGTATCGGATCACACGCTCGAGCTGATCGAACACAAATCCGGCCGCAGCGTGGAAGCCGTGCAGTTCAAGGTGACACGCAAGCAGAGCACCGATACGGTCGAAGACGGCGACGTCAAGAACGAAGCGCTGGTCGAGGAGGTCGCGAAGTTCGGCATTCCGCGTTCGGAGGCGCGCCGGCTGATCACGCAATACGGCGTGCAGCGCATCAAGGCGGCGATCGCCTATACGCTCAATCGGACCACGAAGAAAAATGCGGCGCCGGTCGACAACGTCGCCGCGTATTTCCGCAAGGCGCTGACGCACGGTTACACGCTGGCCGACGGGCAGGGAACCGAAGCGGCCGCACCGGCGAAGGAATCCGCGCAGAGCAAGCAGGAACAGATTCGCGACAAGTATCTGGCGGCGAAGGTCGAGGAAGCCGGCGCGTATTTCCGCGAGCTGGAGATCGACGACCAGACCAAGCTGATCGAGCGTTACAACGAGACGGTGGCGGGTTCGAAGGACCTGACGCTGTCGCCGAAGAAGAAGGCGAGCAAGCTCGCGCAGACCAGCTTCTTCCGCTGGCTGGCGCTCGATACGTGGGGCGAGCCGACCTCGGATGACCTGCTGGAATTCCTGCTGAAAAGCAGTCTCGCGGGCAACTGAACGAGGCCTCGCCGTCGTGCGCGCCGTGCGCCGGACCCTGTTGTGGTCCGGCTGTGCGGCGCAGCGCGAAGGCGAGGCCTTTTGCCGGTGGCGCGTTACTTTGGCGTTGCCGCCGCCAGATCGGCGACGTATGCGTCGATGACGGTCTTGAGCTTGTCGGCAAGCGCTTCCTGGTGGGATGCGTCGACGCCCTTGAGCTGCAGATCCAGACGTCCGTCCGGATAAGTCTTCAACTGACCGATTGCGCGCGATTCGAGTGCGAAGTCATGACGGACGCTATAGCGCGTCCGTCCGGGCTTCTTGGCGCCGTCGCTTTGCGCACGCAGGAAATTCTCGAGATCGCGGACGGATTTTTTCCGGTCGATCACGGCCGTCAGCAGCCGGTCGGCCGTCGGCTCGCCCAGGCGTTCGAAGATCAGCTTCAGAAAGTACGCGGCCTGCAGACCGACCACGTCGTTCGCACTCGCCATCCGCTCCAGCAGCGTGTTCGGCAGCGCGTTCAGCGACAGCGTCTTGCTGATCGATGCCTTGTCCTTGCCGATTTTTTCCGCCAGCGTGTTCTGGTCGGCAAAGACCTTCTCGTCGAGCAGACGTTTCCACGCGACCGCATCGTCGAAGATCGTCTGGCGTTCGTGGTCGTGGTTCGCGCGGTACGCGATCGTATAGAGCTGCTCGGGCGTGTGATCGGTGCGGAACGTCGCATTGATCGTCTCGTCGCCGTTGATGCTCGTCGCACGCAGCCGGCGTTGCCCGTCGATCACGACGAGCTTGCCGGGAAATTCGGGGAGCCGCGTGACCTTGATCGGCTCGATCTGCCCTTCCCGTTTCAACGTTAGTGCGAGTTCGTGCAGGCTCGACTCCGAGTAGAACACGCGCGGGTTGAACGGGTTCGGAATGCAGTCCTTGACCAGCACCTTCTGCGGCGCGCCCAGATCGGGCGCACCGGCGGGCGCGGTTGCGGCCGGCGCACTGGCGGGCGCCGCTTCGACGACGGCAGCCGGTGCGGCCGCCGGCTCGGGCAGCCGCGTTTCGAGCGCCGCGTTTTCCTGCGCGAGTCCGCGCAACAGGCCGGCTGCCAGATGCAGGTTGCCGGTCGGCTTCTTGTCTTTCGAGGTGTCCTTAGCCATGGGCGGCTCCGGTAGCGCGCGTCGACGCGATGTATTGGGCCATTTCCGTGACCAGTTTTTCGATTTCCGCGCGGGCTTCCTTCAGGCCCTTCAGGTATCGATTATGGTGATGGATCGTGGTGCCGAGCGCGAACGTCTGACGATAGACCTCGCGTTGCGCAATCTGGCTGTCGAGCAGATGCTCCCCTATTTCTTCAGCTCGTAAAATTTTTAAAATTTCTTCACGCATTTTAGTTTTTCCATTAACGCTATTCAGCATTAATGCGGAAGAAAGTTGAGGATTTCGAACGGCGCGCATCGACTCGATCATGCGGATCATTGCAACCGTGCTGTACAGATCGGCCGGCGACGGCGAAAGCGGCACCAGGCAGAAGTCCGCCACTTCGAGGACGGATGCAATACGTGGATCTTCGAGGTTGCCGGGGCAGTCGACGACGATCACGTCGAAGTTCGCGTCCTGTTTCTTGATTTCGCCGCCGATGCCACGGCCGGCAGGCGCCAGCGACAGGACCGTCATCGGGAGCGTGTTCTCGCCACTTGTGACCCACCGGACGGAAGTGCCTTGAGGGTCGGCATCGATCAGCGCGACCTTATTGCCGCCGGCTTCGAATGCCGCCGCGATGTTGACGGAGATGGTTGTCTTTCCAGTTCCACCTTTTTGATTACTGACGGCGATCTTGAAAGCCATTGAATTCCTCCTAGGAGTTTTACGTAATATAGGCAGTTATTCATAGGTTGTCTACAAAAGTGTTCAATGCTATGGACGTTTTATTGGTCGTTGTGGTTGTTACGTGACAAGTAGGCCGAATAGCTAGGCGTTATTCGAGAGTAGGGATTCGATAAAAAACCGTCGCTCTCGGTTGCAAAAGAACGAACGACAAATGTGAGGGAAGCCGACGGTCTTTGGGGTCCATAACGAGATCTTATGGAGAGACTTGGCGTTTTGGCGTGCGTAGATTTCATTCGAAATTCGATACGAATCCATGTCGGTGATGATGTTGGTCACGGAGAAACAGAGGGTTGTCACGTGACAAGTCGCTGGATCTCCGATTTCTCTTGGGCCGTACGTCGTGAGGAACTATTGCATACGCCGCGTCTCGGATTCCGCAGGAACGTCAGAAATTTCCTTACTTCAATTGTCGATGCGCGCGGCGCGTGACCATATACCCCTCGTCGGTAACGAGGTGAGTTGTCACGTGACAAATGGATTCCGACGCATCTCCTAACGGGAACTCCGCGATCATCAGGGAGTCGTCGCGGTTGGCGTGTGCTCGTGGCGTACAGGGCTTATTGCTAAGGAGGAACGGCATCGTCGACAGTTTTCGGTCTCGGCTCGTCACTGAATCGCTAGCGAGTTGTCACGTGACAACAGGAGCCGGTGTCTGGAAGACTCGTGCGGCGGGCGGGCTGTATATGAAGGGAAGAGGCCCGCGCGAGGGTTGCAAACGAGCGTCTCGGTAGCGTGGTCCGGACATCATCGGGCCGTTATTCCGCTATCGTCGCATGGACGCTCACGTGTCGAAGCTATGCGTCAGAACAACTGCTGAGGTGCGCCCCCACGACGATATCGTGGCGATTATGATGTGTCCCCATTTAAACGGTGGAGCGAAATTAGTGTTGCTGCTCGTGTCGGCCAATAGGAAGAGGGCTGTCTCGTGGCAAGTATCAATTCACCGTGCCCTGGAGAGGTTCGACGTGCGCGAGATCGCCGCGTATACCGGCCGCAATGGGTGATGAATCCATGTGCCAGGGACATGTGCCAACCCAAACGGGTCGGGTCGTGAAACATTCGTCGAAAATCGATGCTCGCTCGAAATCCTTGTGTGGCAAGGACTTGCGCCACATTCTTCATCCTGTTTCACGCGAAATGAGCGCGAAAAGGCTTGAAAATGGGGGCGTATGCTATTTCAGTGCGACGGCGTTGGGGATCGGCCCAATCGCAGATAGATTCGTCTCAATCGATACGTGATTTGTAGTTTATGAGACGTTTTGTGGCGGGGCGCAGCTAGAGGTTGTCGACGTGTCGGAGGATCACTCCACCACTGCGTGGCATCGAGCCGCCAATTCGGCATCAAGTGGGCTTGGTATTTAGCGCCGGTTGTCACGTGACAACGCATGTGCCGAGCCCCGGATTCGTGAAATCGCGAAATATGGAACGGAGAAGCTGAGGCCGGGGAGTCGTCGAGCAGGATTCTGGAGCGCCGCCGGTACAACATGATCTGACAGAGTGGCGCGCGTCCCCTTAAACTGCATGCGACAAATCCAGCCCCGTACTTTGCGAATCCCATCGACGCCCGTACATCGCTACCGTCCGCGCTCGCGATCAATAACTCGCCACGATCGACAGAGCGACGTCCGCGCCACCTCGCAGGCTATCGATATCCCGTCGCGGAGAATTACCGAACAGCCGACTATATTCCCGATTGAACTGCGTTGGGCTCGCATACCCGACCCTGAACGCCGCCGACGCTGCATCGAGCCGCTCCGCCAGCATCAGCCGACGCGCCTCGTTGAGTCGTATCCATTTCTGATACTGCAACGGACTCATGCCGGTGAGCTGACGGAAGTGATGATGGAAGGTCGAACTGCTCATCTGAACTTGCGCCGCGAGATCATCGACGCGCAACGATTCGTCGTAGTGAGCGCGCAACCACCGGATCGCGCGCGACACGCGGTTGCACTGACTGCCGGTGGACGCAATCTGGCGCAGGCGCGCGCCCTGGTCGCTCGTCAGCAGCCGATAGTAGATTTCCCGCTCGATATACGGTGCGAGAACGGCAATCGCGTTCGGGTCGTCCAGCAGCGCGAGTAGCCGGTTCAGCGCGTCGTACAGCGGTTCGGTCATGTCGCCGACGACGAGTCCGCGGCCAGCCGGCGCATCGTCGTGATCCGGCGCGACTTGCATCATCAGTTCGGCCATGACGCGGAAATCGAGCTTGAGGCCGAGCCCGAGAAACGGTTTGTCGGGACTGGCCTCGATGATTTGCGTCGAACCGGGCAGATCGAGCGACGTGATCAGAAAGCGGTCGGCGTCATAGATATACGCATCCCCGCTCTGTATGACCCGCTTCGCGCCCTGAACGACGAGGCCGAAGCTCGGCTCGACCATGCATTCCATCGGCAGCGTCGGCGCTTCCCTTCGATGAAAGCTCAGATTGGGAATGGCCGTGTTGAGGTGATCGACACCTTCGGTCCATCTCGCGACGCGCTCTGCGAGCGCCTGCCGCAATTCGTTCTCGCGGCTGCGGCGGGTCGAACGGTGGCCTGCCTGGTCGAATGCGGTGATGGCGACATCATCGTCTCGTTGGCCGGGCATGTATCGGACGGGTACCGGATGCATGACTTCTCTACTCAGGTAATCGGGTCGACAGGCAGCCGTCGACGTGCAGGGGAGGCCGGCAACGCATTCACCACCCGGAATCGCGGCACGGTCATCTTCCCGGCAGGCACGCGCAGCGACTGGCGGACTACTTCGTCGCCTGCGATGCGCAAAGCTGCCAGCGTCGCGATTTCGCCGCCGGCGCTGCCGCGCGCTCGTCGACCGCGCGCCACCAGCGCTCGCCACGATGCGGCGCGTCGAGATCGAGGCGTTCGCCCATTCTCGGTGTTGACAGTTCGATGCCGCGTACGAGCGCCAACGCCGTGACACGCTCGAACGGCTCCTGCCAGCGATGCATGGCGAGGTCGAACGTGCCGTTGTGGATCGGGACCAGCCAGCGTCCGCGCAAATCGATGTGCGCCTGCACGGTTTCTTCCGGCTGCATGTGCACGTACGGCCATTGCGCATCATAGGCGCCTGTTTCGATCAGCGTGACGTCGAACGGCCCGAGGCGCTCGCCGATCTCCCGGAAGCCATCGAAATAACCCGTATCGCCGCTGAAGAATACGCGCAGGTCGTCGTCGACGATCACCCACGACGCCCACAGCGTACTGTTACCGTCGAACAGGCTACGCCCGGAGAAGTGCTGGGCGGGCGTAGCCGTCAGCGTCAGCCCGGCCACGTCCGCGCTTTGCCACCAGTCGAGCTGGCGAACCTTGTCCGCGTCGATGCCCCATTCGATCAATCGATCGCCGACACCCAGCGTCGTCACGAACACGCCGGTGGTGGCGGCAAGCGCGAGCACCGTGTCGCGATCGAGGTGATCGTAATGATCGTGCGACAGGATCACGCCGCGCAGCGGCGGAAGATCTTCCAGCGCGATCGGCGGCGCATGAAAGCGCTTGGGGCCGATGCGCCGAAACGGCGACGCGCGCTCGGCGAACACCGGATCGGTCAGCCAGAATTCGCCGCGCAGCTTCAGCAACAGCGTCGAATGGCCGAGCCGGTACAGGCTGCGATCGGGCGCCGCGTCGAGTTCCGCGCGGGTCAGCGAATCGACGGGGAGGGCGCCGGCCGGCACGGTATGACGCGGCTTGTTGACCAGCATGTTCCATGCGATGCCCAGCGTCTTGCCCAATCCTTCGGCGGGCCGCGGCGCGACATTGGCAAAGCGCTCGCCGTTGTGCTGCGGCGAACCGCCGGACAGCGTCCGGCCGCGGCGGGCCGCCGCAAAGCCCAGAATGCGGTGAATCAAAACGAGAGGCGATGCCATGTCCGGTTCGTCCGAAGAATAAAGTACACTAAACAGTGTAGTTTATTTTTGAGATAAGTAAACTGCCCGGTGTAAAATTTCTGTATGGATACCAGCACTTCCCCTCAGCGCCTGACCGACCGAAAGCGCGCAGCCATCGTCGATGCGGCGATCGAGGAATTTCTCGCGGCCGGCTACGATGCGACGAGCATGGATCGTATCGCCGCGCGCGCCGATGTGTCGAAACGCACGGTCTATAACCACTTTCCGAGCAAGGAGACGCTATTCGCCGCGATCCTGAACAAGCTGTGGGATGCGACCCGGACCGGCAACTTGCCGACCTATCGCGCCGACGTGCCGCTGCGCGAGCAACTGCTCGCGCTGCTCGAGCGCAAATTGCGGTTGATGAACGACGAAGCGTTTCTCGCGCTGGCGCGCGTCGCGATCGGCGCGGCCATCCATTCGCCGGAACGCGCGCGCGACATGGTCGAACGTCTCGGCGAGCGTGAGGAAGACGTCACGGTCTGGGTGCGTGCGGCCGCGGCGGCCGGCCGGCTGGCGGTCACCGATCCGGTGTTCGCCGCGCATCAGTTGCATGGCGCGATGAAGGCATTCGCGTTCTGGCCGCAGATCACGATGGGCCAGCCGCCGCTGACGGCGCAGGAGCAGCAGAAAGTGGCGGAATCGGCCGCCGACATGTTCCTCGCGTACTACGCGCGACACGAAGACGGCGCCGCATCGCATCGCGCGCAGGGCTGAACGCGCATCCGCGGGCATCCGGTAGCGCGGACCAGTCGAAATCGCTGCGATGCGCGAAACCCGCCAATCCGGAGAAGCCGAACGCACAATCGCACCTACCCGTGTCGACCAGCCAGCCGGCCCAAACCCGGCGATACGTCCGCGCACCCGAAACCGACTGCGAGCAACGACCCATGAAAACGCTGTTGATCGTCTATCACACGATGACCGGAGGCACGCAGCAGATGGCCGAAGCGGCTGCCGGTGCGGCTCGCGAGCAGCCCGGCGTCGACGTCAGGCTGCAGCGCGCGGACGCGACGAGCGCCGACGACGTGCTGGCAGCCGACGCGTACCTGTTCGCGACGCCGGAGAATCTAGCGGCGATGTCCGGGCTGCTGAAGGATTTCTTCGATCGCTGCTACTACGCGGCGCTCGATCGCGTGAACGGTCGTCCGTATGCGGCGATGATCTGCGCGGGCAGCGACGGACAGAACGCGTTGCGGCAGATCGACCGGATTGCGACCGGATGGCGGCTGAAGAACGTCGCACCCGGGCTGATCGTCTGCACACATGCGCAGACGCCGGAGCGTATTCTCGCGACGAAGACGATCGACGAAGACGCGCTCGCGCGCTGTGCCGAACTGGGTGCGGGGCTTGCCGCGGGGCTGGCACTGGGCGTGTTCTGAGGACGGATACGGCAGCGCCGATCTGCCGAATCGACACAGGCGGGATCTGCAGTCGTTCGCGCAATACCGGTTTCGCAAACAACGCCGGACCGCCGCGTGCCGGGGCTTCAGCCGCCCTTCGCAGTGCCCGAAGGCCGGTGATGTTCGGGCCAAAGACGTTTGACGAGATCGCGCGATGCGCCGTACGCGTAGCAACTGTCGATCTTGAGCGGCTTGCCTTCGCTGTCGCGGTAATCGAGCGACGATCGCCGCATGCCGACCATCGTCTGATAGGCCGTCGTCGCGATCGGGCCGAGCAATTCCTTCAGGTGCGTGCACGTATCGCAAGACGGCAGGCGCTTGCGCACCTCGCTGTTCCAGCCCGCGCCGATGGTCAATCCGACGAGCGCCTGCAGCGAGTCGCCGCCGCCCGGACATTGCGCATACGGATGCGAACGGATGAACGTGGATACGGCGCGCACGACCATGTCGACGTCGAAGACGAGCGTCACGCCAAGCTCGTGGAGCGGCGTCAGCGCCGCGACCGTCCGCGCACCGCCGGGCGGCGTGAAATCGCTGGTCTTGCGGTCCGCGAGGCAGGCCGTTACTTCGAACAGGCCGTCGCTGCGCCGATAGCCGCGCATGTCGATCTGCCGATGGTGGATCTCGTCGCGCGCGATGCCGTCGTGCGGGGTGTCGTCTTGGGAAACCATGCATCCGCTCCGTCTCTTGAAACCGGGTCTTTTCGCAGGCAACGGGATCGCGCACGGCCGATCGGGCGTACGGTGAAAAGCCGGCGGGACGTGCTGCCAACGAAGTCGATTCGGCCATACTACGCACTTTCCGATATTTTCGTCCGCGACGCGTTCGATGCGGACGCAACCAATCGGCCGCCGATGCCGGCGCAAGCGAGGGTCGGGCGGGCGTGTCGGGCGACGTCGGGGGCCATGCAATGCAACGCTTTGCGGACGCGGCACGACGCTGTTCGACGGCTGTCGCGCGGAAGATCGCATATTCAGTCGAGCGTCCGCCCGGCCCGATTTCCGGCCGGGCCGCGAATGGCGTGACATCCGGAAACGTATCCATATAATGCGCAACACGACCACGCGGACGCATTTTCGGCGCCGCGGCTCGGGCAAATGCGGACCGGCGAGTCAACCGACCGTCCCGCGTACCGGTATACTTCCACTCCTGCCTTGTCCGGCATCGAGGCCGGGTGCCTGAAAACAGAGTGGCGTGCGCGATGCGGCCCCGTAGTGTTCCGCACCGGCGGCAGGCCGGCCGCACGCATGGCGGCGATGCTTTTGCGCCGCGCGGCATGGCCGCACGAACCACACCTTATATTCCTGGTGGATTGAATTTATGGGATTTGAACAACTTGCCGAATTGCGGGCGCAGCTCGCAGCGAAGGCCAAGCAGGAGCGCAACGCGAAGCGGCCGGCGGCGCCGACGGACGCCGGCGCGAAGCCGAAGTCCGGCGACCAGCCGTCCCGCGGCGCCAAACCGGGCGCCGGCGCGAAGGCACAGCAGCGGGCGAAGCCTGCTCCGACGAAGCCGTCGGCGCCGGTCGATCCGGTCATCGTCGCGATCGGCAAACTGCAGCGGAAGTTTCCGCGCGCGTTCCCGAAGAATCCGGCCCCTAAAGTGCCGCTCAAGGTTGGCATCTGGGACGATCTCGCCCGCGAAGCGCAGGCCGTGGGCCTCAGCGAAGCGGAACTGCGCGAGGCAATGTCGACGTGGTGCCGCGGCAACCGCTACTGGTCCTGCCTCGTCGAAGACGCGGTGCGCGTCGACCTGCAGGGTAACGAAGCCGGGCGCGTGACGCACGACGACGCGGCGCGTGCGCGCCGTCTGAAGGCTCGTCGCCCCGGCGGCAAGGGCGCGGCACAATCGGCCAAGGGTGCGCCGCAGCAGCCGAAGGCCGAGCAGCAGGCCGAGGTCGCTGCTGCACTGCAACCGGCGCAAGCCGAAGCCGAAGCGAAGGTGCAGACCGATGCCGCGCCGCAGGTCGAAGCGGAAGCGAAGGTGCAGACCGGCGCCGCACCGCAGGTCGAACAGCAAGCGGCCGGCAACGAGTAATCCACATCGCGCGCCGCGTACCCGCTGCAAGCCGCGGCGGCGCATGACACGACAGACCGACCGGCGTCGACAGACGCAGGTCGGGACTGCCTCTACCGGCACTGAACCTGCCGGTCCATCTCCTCCCCGTCGAACAGACAACGCGACCGGACGACTCACATTCGTCGATCGGGCTCGACACGCGCGAGATCTTGATTGTTCCGCTTGCGTTCAGATAATTCGCATCCCTGAGTAATTGGCGGGCCGACCAGATAATTCGCGTTACGAAATGATGAAGCGAAACGCGTCGATCGACGCGTGAGCGATCCCGCCTGCTCGTCGCGATAAAAATTGCGCGCGATAATCACGACTGGATCATCAGCCCGCGGGCAAGCCGATTGCCGCGATACAACCGTCATTCGAAAAATAGGGCAGGCCTGGCTCGACCCAAAGCCACGCCCAGCGCCGTTAACGCCAACTCAACCCGGACCATGAACCCGAGACGTTCCGCGATTTTCGTCGCGCTCGCCGCTGCCGCGCTGTTCGGCGCCGCGACACCGCTCGCCAAGGCGCTGATCGGCGCGATGTCGCCGTTCATGGTCGCTGGCCTCTTCTATCTCGGCAGTGGCGTCGGACTCGGCATCGGGATGCTGCTGCGCGGCTGGCACGGCCGTCACGCACCGGCCGCGGACGCCGCGCCGTTGCAGCGCGCCGATCTGCCGTGGCTGGCCGGGGCGATCGCGGCGGGCGGCGTGGCTGGCCCGGCTCTGTTGATGCTCGGCCTATCGAGCACGCCGGCGGCGACGAGCGCGCTGCTGCTCAATCTCGAGGGCGTGCTGACGGCCGTGATTGCGTGGGTCGTGTTTCGCGAGAACGTGGATACGCAGATATTTCTCGGCATGGTGGCGATCGTCGCCGGCGGCACGCTATTGTCGTGGACGCCGGGCCGGGCCGGCGTGCCGGTCGGCGCGCTGCTGATCGTCGGCGCATGCCTGTGCTGGGCGATCGACAACAACCTGACCCGCAAGGTGGCCGCCAACGACGCGATGGTGATCGCGTGCGTGAAAGGGCTGATCGCGGGGCCGGTGAACATCGGCATCGCACTGGCGACCGGCGCGACGCTACCTGCGATACCGGTCACGGCGGAGGCGATGCTGACGGGGCTCGGCGGCTACGGGATCAGCCTCGTGCTGTTCGTCGTCGCGCTGCGTCATCTGGGCAGCGCGCGCACCGGCGCGTACTTTTCGATTGCCCCGCTGTTCGGGGTCGTGCTGTCGCTGCTGATCTGGCCCGCGTTGCCGCCCGCGACGTTCTGGATCGCGGCCGCGCTGATGGCGTTCGGCATCTGGCTGCACGTGCGCGAACGGCACGAACACACGCATGCGCACGAGCGGCTCGAGCATACGCATCGGCATCGGCACGACGACCATCACCAGCACGCGCACGACTTCCCGTATGACGGCGATGAACCGCACACGCATCCGCACGTGCATCTGCCGATCACGCACAGTCATGCGCATTTTCCGGATATTCATCACCGGCATCGACACTGACCGCGTCGTGAGCGACGGGCGCTGCGCATTGCAAGGTGGCCGTTTATGGGAACGCTAACAGCCGATCGTTGGTTCCGGAATGCTGGTTGCCCGCACATTGCGTGCGATCGTCACGCGATCACTCGACGCCGACGATCACGCTCGATGCCTTGAAGACCGCGGATGCGGCGGCGCCGCTCGCGAGCCCGAGACGATCGACGCTGTCGTTGGTGACGATCGCGACGATTTCCGCACCGCTCGCCGCCTTGATCACGACCTCCGAATTGACCGCGCCCTTCGCGACCGACGCGACGGTGCCCGCGACGCAGTTGCGAGCCGACACCTTGCTGCTGTCGACGTCGACCATCACGATGACCGACGACGCCTTGACGAGCGCGAACGCGTTCGTGCCGGCCGCGAGGCCCAGCGACGCCGCGCTGCCATGGGTGATCACGGCGACGATCTCGAGGCCGTCCTGCGTGCGCAGCGTGATTTCGTCGTTGACGGCACCGGGCTTGACGGCGCTGATCTCGCCGGCGAATTGGTTGCGGGCGCTCGTTCGCATGATGACTCTCCGGGTGGTTGCCGCGGCAGAGCCGGCTGCGGCAAAAGGTGATTGGAAATGCATCGGCCAGTGTACCGTCAACGCCGGCCCTGCGAGTGCCATCGCGCGAATCAGTCCAACCCGTTGCCGCGGGGCGTGTCGTCACGCATGCGATATAGCCGATGTCGCTACGGCGCCGACGGGCCGGCCGCGGGTGCCGCGGCCGCGGAGCCGGCGTTCGCGGCGGCTGCCGCACCGTCGCCGTCCCAACCGCCGCCGAGCGCGAGGAAGAGCCGCACCTGGTCGGCCGCGACCTGCCCTTCGGCCGCCGCGACCTGCGCCCGCACGCTCGTCAACGTGCGCGTCGCGTCGAGATCGGCGATGAACGATTCGCGGCCGGCCGCATAGAGACGATGCGTTTCGGCGGCGGAACTGCGGGCCGATTCGTACGCGGTGCGCAGCGCATCCGTGCGTTGCACGTCGGCTGCATAGGTCGCGAGGCTCGACTGCGTTTCGCGCAGCGCGTTCAGCACGACCCCGTCGAAGTGCGCGAGTGCGCCGCCCGTCGCGGCTTCGGCTTCACGCACGCGCGCACGCTGGCCGTTCACGGGGAACGACCAGCTGATCAGCGGTCCGAACGACCAGCGATTCGTGGTGGACGAGAACAGGTCGGCGGCGACGCCGACCGAACCGGCCGACGCACCGATGCTGACCGACGGATACAGCGCGGCGGTTGCCACGCCGATCCGCGCGGTCGCGGCGGCGAGCTGCCGCTCGGCTTCGCGCACGTCGGGGCGGCGGCGCAGCAGCGCGGCGCCGTCGCCGATCGGAATCGGCCGACGCAGTTTCGGCAGGCGTTCGCATTCGGCGGCGGCTTTCGGCAGGTCGGCCGGCGCGCGCGCGAGCAGCGCGGCGAGCTGGTACTGCGCGATCTTGCGGCGGCCTTCGAAGCGCGGAATGTCGGCGGACAGCGTGCGCACCTGCGTCACGCCGCGCGTCACGTCGGTCTGGTTGCCGCGCCCCGCGTCGCGCAGCCGCTGCGACAGCGCGACGCGCTGTTGCTGCAGCGCGAGCGACTGCTTCGCGATCGCCAGTTCGTCGCCGGCCGAGCACGCTTCGACATACGCGCGTACGACGTCGGCCACGACCGTGATGCGCGCGAGGTCGCCGGCCGCCTTGACGGCCTCGCTGTCCGCGCGCGCGGCTTCGACGCCGCGCCGCAGCTTGCCGAACAGGTCGAGCTCGTACGACACGTTGATGCCGACCGTGCCTTCGTTGACGACCGGCAGCTTGTTTTCGAGCAGGTATTGCTCGGCCGATTCCTGCGCGCGCTGCACGGCTGCCTCGGCTTTGCCGGAGAAGCCGCCCTGTTCGTTCGCGACCACCAGCGCCGCGCGCGAGCGGGCGAGGTTCGCCGCGGCGACGCGCAGGTCGGTGTTCGACTTCAGCGCATCGCGCACGAGCCCATTGAGTACCGGGTCGTCGTACAGTTGCCACCAGTTGCCGGGCACCGCGTCGCGCGACACCAGCGTGCCGTTCGCGTCGTCGAGCGCATGGTTCGCGAGCGGCGCGTTGACGTACGCCTGTTGCGGCAGCGTGTAGTCGGGGCCGACCGACTTGCACGCACCGAGTGCGAGCGCAAGCGGGGCGAGCGTCGCCGCGACGCGCAGACCATGCCGCTTCATTGCGAGGCTCCCGCGGCGCTGGCGGCCGTACCTGACGTAGCCGAATCCGGCGCGGCCGCCGATGCGGCGCCGGTGCCCACCGGCTTCGCGTCGTCGTTGCGGTGCGTGTCGGCGCCGCGCATCGATACGGTCGCGGTACGGCCCGCGATCATCCGGAAATCGTCGGGCACCTCGTCGAGCACGACGCGCACCGGCACGCGCTGCGCGAGCCGCACCCAGCTGAACGCCGGGTTCACGTTCGGCAGCAGGTTCGCGCCCTGCGTGCGGTCGCGATCCTCGATCGCGGCGACGATGCTCTGCACGTGGCCGCGCAGCGCATGTGGCTCGCCCATCACGATGATGTCGACCGGCTGGCCGATATGGATGCCGCGCAGTTTGGTTTCCTCGAAGTAGCCGTCGACGCGGAACGAGTTGCGGTCGACGACCGACAGCACCGCGCGGCCGGCCGGCACGTATTCGCCGACGCGCGGGGCGCGGTCGTTCAGGTAGCCGTCCACGGGACTGACGATCGTCGTGCGCTGCAGGTTCAGCTTCGCGGTGTCGAGCGACACCTGCGCATCGGCGACGCTGGCTTCGCCTTGCTCGACGCGCGTGCGGCTTTCCTCGACCTGTTCGCTCGCGACCAGGTTGCCGAGCTGCAGGTTGCGCGCGTATTCGCGCTTCGCCTGCGCCAGCGTCGCGCGGCGCTGCGCGAGCGTCGCTTCGGCGAGCCGTTCCGCGAGCGCGTAGCGCGCCTGGTCGATCACGAACAGCACCTGGCCACGCTTGACCTCCTGGTTGTCGGCGACCTGCACCGACGTGATGAGGCCCGACACGTCCGGCGCGACCTGGATCACGTCGGCCCGCACGTGCCCGTCGCGCGTCCACGGCGAGAACATGTAGTAGTTGATGATGCGCCACAGCACGAGGCCGGCCACGACGACGACGATCAGGGTGAGCAGGACTTGCCCTGCCGAGAGCCAGGTTTTTTTCACGTTAGGTAGCCACGAGTTGGTGGGACACGATCACGACGGCGGCCAGCACGAACACGTAGATGCCGAGGTCGAAGATCGAACGGTGCCAGACGAGGCGGTAGAAGCCGACGCGCTCGAGCACTGCGCGCACGACGATGTTGATCAGGTACGCGATCAACATCAGTACGAGCGGGGCCGGCACGAACACGCCGAAGATATCGATTTCGCCGATCATGGTCGCGGTCGGAAGGACAAGGTGGAAAGCCGGCTCATGCGCGTGCTCCGTCCGGCGTCTGTGGCGCTTGCGCGGCCGCGGCCGGATACAGCGACAGGCGCAGGCCGACAAGCGCATGCAGCGTGTCGCGCAGCCGGCGGTGCGTGACCGGCGCCGCGGGCGCGGCGGTGCCGTCGGCCGGCGCGGCGCCCGGCAGGTTGCGGCTGGCCACGCGCCGCAGCGCGTCGTCGATCGTCGCGAGCAGGGCGGGCGGCGCGGGCTGGCGCGCGTTCGCGGCCGCGCAGCGCGCGTAGTGATCGGTGACGCCGGCCAGCACGCGATCGATCGCGTCGGGCACGTCGCCCGACAGCC
The DNA here is from genome assembly GCF_017815075.1 of Burkholderia sp. AcTa6-5. Taxonomy (NCBI): domain Bacteria; kingdom Pseudomonadati; phylum Pseudomonadota; class Betaproteobacteria; order Burkholderiales; family Burkholderiaceae; genus Burkholderia; species Burkholderia sp. AcTa6-5. The sequence continues at coordinate 25,266 of NZ_JAGIQE010000013.1, forward strand.
GGCGCCGCGAGCGACGCAGGTCGAGCGCGTTCAGCGCGATGCGCAGGTCGCGGAAGCTTTCGATCGACGGGTGGCGGTGGTCGTCGGACGCACCGAGGCGCGGCAGCAGTTGCGTGACGCGATCGAGCATCCGCGATGCGTGGTTGCGCTGATCGTCGAGCGGTTGCGTCGACGCGGAGCGCGCGACGTCCTCCCAGCCCGAGCGTAGCAGGCGCCGTACCGCGAGTTCCGCGCCGAACGGCCGCGTCGCGCGCGTCCACACGTACGCGAACAGCAGCCCGGCGACGCCCGCGAGATTACTGTTCAGGAACACGAAGAAATCGGCCTCGTACGCGCTCTGGATGCTGATGAAGGTGGCCGTGTTGACCGCGACGAGCATCGTCACCATGTTGAACTGCGGGCGCGGCAGCAGCGTGCCGATCAGGATGAACGGCCCCGCGAACATCAGCACGAGCATCGCGAAATCGTGCACGTGCGGCAGCACGACGAACAGATACAGGCCCGCGAACACGACGCTCGCGGCGGTCGACAGGAAGAACTTGAACACCAGCGGCGCGGGCTCGTCGAGCGCGGCGAAGAAGCTGCACGACACGGCCACGAGCGTGACGGCGGCCGCGCCGTCGTGCCAGCCGGACGAGATCCACAGCCAGCACGCGAACACGATCGCGAACACGACGGTCAGCGTCGAGAACAGCATCATCCCGCGATCGAAGAAGCGCTCGGTGCCGCCGAGCCGCCAGTGCCGGTAGCGCGGCTGCCACACGCCCGACTCGTTCGCGATCAGCGCGCGCAGCGAGCGGCAGTCCTGCCAGATGTCGATGACCTGGCGCAGCCGCCACAGCGCATTCGACAGCAACGCGCCGTCCCAGCTCGCCAGCGCGCTGTCGGGCGGCTGCAGCGCGGCGATGCGCGCGCGCAGGTCGTCCGCGACCGGATCGTGCGCCATATCGCCGTCGGAACCGGTCTTCACGGCCGGCAGCGGCGCGTCGAACCATTTCGCGGCGTCGGCCAGCAGCGCGTCGAGCGCGGGCGGGCGCACGTGCAGGTCGCGCATCAGCGCGATCAGCGGATCGGCGAGCGACGACATCAGCGGCAGGAACAGCTGCATCCGGCCCGCGAGCGCCTGCGCGCGCGCAAGCACGCGCGGATGCGCATGGTCGTAGCCCAGCTGGCTCAGCAGGAATTCGAGGCCGGTGATCGTCGCGGCGAGCCGCTGCCTGCATGCGGACAGCGCCTTGCCGGCCAGGTGCCCGGACAGCGTTTCGCGCCCGTAGAACGCGGCGTCCTTGAACCACGCGTCGGTGCGCTCGATCAGCGTCGGCGCGAGCCGGTTCGGGAACACGGCGCTGCCGACCACGCTCGCGCACACGATGCCGAGCACGATTTCCTCGGTGCGCGCGATCGCGACCTCGAACACGGTGGACGGATCGGTGACGGTCGGCAGCGCGATCAGCGGCATCGTATAGCCGGCGAGCATGAAGACGTAGCTGCGCGCGGTGCGATCCGAGATCGCGAGGTACAGCAGCGTGCCGCACCAGGTCGCGACGATGATGCTGAACAGGAGCGGCGTCTCGACGAACGGCGGCACGAAGAAGATCGCGGCGGCCGCGCCGAGCGCGGTGCCGAGCGCGCGGTACAGCGCCTTCGAGCGCGTCGCGCCGACGAACGGGTTCGACACGATGTAGACGCTCGCCATCGCCCAGTACGGGCGCGGCAACTGGAAATACAGGCCGAGGTACAGCGCCAGCATCGACGCGGCGAACGTCTTGCCCGAGAACAGCCAGTCGCGAAGGCTCGGATAGGTCATGACGCGGAATCGGCGGGGTGGGACGCGTGCGACGCCGGAGGATGCGCGTCGGCGGCGTTGAACGCGTTCAGCACGCGCAGCGTCGCTTCGAGATCGGCGCGCGACACGCCCTTGAGCACCTGGGCGCGCAGCGCGCGCAGGTCTTCCTCCATCTTCGCGGTGACCGCGCGGCCAGCGGCCGTCAGCGAGATCGTTTTCGCGCGGCGATCGTGCGGATCCTCGTCGCGGCGTGCGAGGCCGGCCGCGCACAGCTGGTCGAGCAGGCGCACCAGCGACGGCCCTTCGATGCCCACGTGCTCGGCGAGCGTGCCTTGCCGCACGCCTTCGCCGAGACGCCCGGCGATCAAGAGCGGCGTCGCGCAGGCCTCGGATACGTTGTACGCGGTCAGCACGCCGTCGCTGGTGCGGCGCCACTTGCGCGCGGTGAGCACGAGCAGGCTGCTGACGGCGAGGCGGAGGTCGTGCAGATTGGTCATGGGCGAGATGATAGGGGCAAAAATATTCGATAGCAAACTATCGTTTTCGTCGCCGGGATGACACGTCGCATGGGGCGCGGCGACGATATTGAATTGTCAGACGACCACTGTTCGACCACACGAGCACGGCCGTGCATGTGAAGCAAATTCCAAGCCCGCGCGCCGCCCGCTGGGCGGGTAGGTAGCCCGCGACTTTCGACCGATCGGAAAATGTGTGGGCCGCGGTCGCTTGGGCACGCCGATTGCACCGCGCGATTCGCCCACGACGTCCTGCTTTCGAACGCGATTGCACTAGGACAATATTTTCGGGGTGTCTTTCTGAGCGACCATGCGGAAGCCACGACGGAGACATCGAGATGGGACGGACCGAGGTATCGGCAGGCTGGCGCGACGCGCTCGGCGCGGTGCGCGGCATCGAGTCGAAATACAAGCGGCTCGTGAAGGCGATCGCCAGCGACATCGAGAACGGCGCGCTCGCGCCGGGCGCGCGGCTCGCGCCGCAGCGCGACGTCGCGTCGAGCCTCGGTGTCAGCGTGCAGACCGTCACCAACGCGTACAAGGAGCTGGAGCGTCAGGGGCTGATCCGCTGCGAGGTTGGCCGCGGCAGCTTCGTGGCCGCGCGCGTGACCGAATCGATGTCGAACTACATCCTCGATACGACCGAGCGCGAACTCGTCGACTTCTCGATCGCCCGCATCGTGCACACGCCGGAGCACGACGCGGCATGGCGCAGCGTGTGCACGGCGCTGGCCGGCACCGACGATCAGCCGTGGATCCGTTCGTTCCGGCCGATCGCCGGCCTCGATGCGCATCGCGACGCCGGCGCGGCTTGGCTCGCGTCGCTGAACATGCCGGTGCACCGCGAATCGCTGCTGGTGACGAACGGCGCGGCGCACGGGATCTTTCTCGCGCTCGCGTCGATCGTCGGGCCGGGCGACACCGTGTTGTGCGAGAGCCTGACCGATCACGGCGTGATCGGCTCCGCGAACGTGCTCGGGTTTACGCTGAAAGGGCTCGAGATGGACGAGCACGGCATCCGTCCCGAACATTTCGAGGAGATGTGCGATGGCGAGCGGATCAGCGCGCTCGTCTGCACGCCGACCCTCAATAACCCGACCGTGTCGCTGATGACCGATTCGCGGCGCCGCTCGATCGCGCGCATCGCGACGCGTTACGGCGTATACGTGATCGAGGACGACGTGTACGGTCCGCTGCTCGAGAAGACGGGCACGCCGATCGCCAGCCTGATTCCGGAGCTCGGCTTCTACTGCACGAGCATGACGAAATCGGTACTGACGGGGTTGCGCACCGGCTATCTCGCGATGCCGCGACGGCTCGCGTTGCGCGTCGAGAGCGTGCTGCGCGTGAGCAGCTGGATGGCGACGTCGCCGATCGCCGAAATCGCGACGCGCTGGATCGTCGACGACACCGCGCGGCGGCTCGTCGAACTGCAGCGCCAGCGGCTCGCCGTGCGTCAGCAGATGGTGCGGGCCGCACTGGGGCCGTATGTGCTCGGTGCGCATCCCAACGCGCTGTCGGCATGGCTGCGCGTGCCCGACTACTGGCAAGCCGAGCGGATCGTGCGTGAACTGCGCACGCGCAAGATCGCGGTGACGTCACCCGATCCGTTTCTCGTCGGCGGCACGGAGCGACCGAACGCGGTGCGCGTGTGCATCGGCGCCGAAACCTCCGATGCGGCGTGCAATGCAGCGCTCGAGACGATCGCGGGTGTGTTCGAACAGTATCCGCACCTGAACGACTTCCACTGAACCGGCGGCGCTGCCGCGACATCGCGCGCAATGTATCAGGACATTCGAAAGCGCGATTTGGAACATTAGACTGGATCGCATCACATTCGTCGCGAGGCGCGCGTTCCATGTCTTCCCTGTCGCTGTCCGACGTCTACCGCGCGCGCCGCCGTCTCGCCGGGCGCGCCGACGGTACGCCGCTCGTCGCGTCCGCCGCGCTGTCCGCGCGTGTCGGCGCCCCGGTCTACCTGAAGCTCGAAACGCTGCAGCCGACCGGCAGCTTCAAGCTGCGCGGCGCGACCAACGCGCTAGCGGAACTTGCGGCGCAGCGCGTGACGCGCGTGGTCACCGCATCGACCGGGAATCATGGCCGCGCGGTCGCGCATGCGGCACGCGCGCTCGGCATCGATGCGGCCGTCTGCATGTCGTCGCTCGTGCCGGACAACAAGGTCGAGGCGGTCGCGGCGCTCGGCGCGCGCGTGGTGATCGTCGGCGACAGCCAGGACGACGCGCAGGTGGAAGCGCGGCGGCTGGTGCGCGACGAAGGTTATGCATACGTGCCGCCGTTCGACGATCCGCGCATCATCGCGGGCCAGGCGACGATCGGCGTCGAGATACTCGAAGCGCTGCCCGATACGGCGACGCTGGTCGTGCCGCTGTCGGGCGGCGGCCTGTTCAGCGGCGTCGCGTTTGCCGCGAAGGCGATCCGGCCACCGATCGAGATGATCGGCGTATCGATGACGCGCGGCGCCGCGATGCACGCGAGCCTAGCCGCCGGCAGCCCGGTCGACGTCGCCGAGCAGCCGACGCTGGCCGATTCGCTCGGCGGCGGCATCGGCCTCGACAACCGCTACACGTTCGACATGACGCGCGCGCTGGCCGACGACGTCGTGCTGCTCGACGAGCCGTCGATCGCGCGCGGCATCGCGCATGCGTACCGGGAAGAGCGGCTCGTCGTCGAAGGCGCTGGCGCGGTCGGCCTCGCCGCCCTGCTGGATGGACGGATCGCACGCCGCGATCGCAGCGGCCCGATCGTGGTCGTCGTGAGCGGCGCGAACATCGACATGGCCGTGCATCGCAGGCTCGTTTCGGAGAACTGACATGGCCCATCCCGTCACGTTGCTTGGCCACGCGCAACTGCGTGCGCTGGTGCCACTCGATCTCGCCGCGATCGACCAGGTCGAGGCCGCGTTCGCGTCGCTCGCGACCGACGCCGTCGTGATGCCGCCGATCCTGAATCTTGCGCTGCCCGAGCGCCACGCCGAAGTGGACGTGAAGACGGCGTACCTGCCGCGCTTCGACAGCTTCGCGATCAAGGTCAGCCCCGGTTTCTTCGACAACCCGTCGCTCGGGCTGCCGAGCCTGAACGGGCTAATGCTCGTGCTGTCCGCGCGCACCGGCCTGACCGAGGCCGTGCTGCTCGACAACGGTTACTTGACAGCCGTGCGCACCGCGGCCGCCGGCGCCGTGGCCGCGCGCCGGCTCGCGCACGCCGATGCGCGCCGCGCGGCGATCGTCGGCGCGGGCGAACAGGCGCGGTTGCAGCTTGCCGCGCTGATGCTCGTGCGCGACATCACGCACGTGACGGTGTGGGCACGCGATGCCGAACGTGCCGCGCGATTCGCGGCCGACGTGCGTGCCGCGCACGGGATCGACGCGGTCGTCGCGCGCTCGGTGCACGCGGCGCTCGCCGACGCGGACATCGCGGTGACGACCACGCCGAGCCGTGCGCCGCTCGTGCACGCGGAAGATCTGCACCCCGGGCTGCACGTGACGGCGATGGGTTCGGATGCGGATTACAAGACCGAACTCGCGCCGTCGGTATTCGGCGCCGCGCGCTATTTCTGCGACCGGCTGCGGCAGACCCGCGTGGCCGGCGAGCTCGCGCATGCGATCGCGGCCGGCGCCGTTGCAGCCGACGCGGTGTTTCCCGAACTCGGCGAAGTGATCGCCGGCCGCCGAGACGGCCGCACGCATCGCGACGACATCACGATCTGCGACCTGACCGGCACCGGCGCGCAGGACACCGCGATTGCCGTGCTCGCGCTGCAACGCGCCCGCGCGGCGGAAGTGGGCACGATTTTTCACAACGACCTCACGACTTGAGAGGAGACAGATGTCCGCAGTCATCGAAACCCAGACAGCCGCGCCGCGGCTCGCGTTCGCGCGCAGCGAATATGCCGCGCGCATCGCGAAGACACGCGCGGCGATGGAGCGGGCCGGCATCGACCTGCTGATCGTCACCGACCCGACCAACATGGGCTGGCTCACCGGCTATGACGGCTGGTCGTTCTACGTGCACCAGTGCGTACTGCTCGCGCTGGACGGCGAACCCGTGTGGTTCGGCCGCGGCCAGGACGCGAACGGCGCGAAGCGCACCGCGTTCATGGCGCACGAGAACATCGTCGGGTATCCAGACCATTACGTGCAGTCGACGGCCCGCCATCCGATGGACTACCTGTCCACGGAAGTGATCGCGGCGCGCGGCTGGAGCGCGCTGCGCATCGGCGTCGAACTCGACAACTACTACTTCAGCGCAGCGGCATACGCGTCGTTGCAGAAGCATCTGCCGGCCGCGCGCTGGGTCGATGCGACCGCGCTCGTCAACTGGCAGCGCGCGGTGAAGTCGCCGCGCGAGATCGAGTACATGCGCGTGGCCGCGCGCATCGTCGAGCGGATGCATGCGCACATCGTCGAGACGATCGAGCCGGGCATGAAGAAAAGCGACCTGGTCGCGCAGATCTATGCGACCGGCATCGGCGGCGCCGACGGCTTCGGCGGCGACTACCCGGCGATCGTCCCGCTGCTGCCGACCGGCGCCGACGCGGCCGCGCCGCACCTGACGTGGGACGACTCGACGTTCGCGCGCGGCGCCGGCACGTTCTTCGAGATCGCCGGTTGCTACCGCCGTTATCACTGCCCGCTGTCGCGCACCGTCTATCTCGGCAAGCCGCCCGCGCACTTCATCGAAGGCGAGCGCGCGGTGGTCGAAGGGATCGAGGCCGGGCTCGCGGCCGCGAAGCCCGGCAACGTATGCGAGGACATCGCGAACGCGTTCTTCGCGGTGCTGCGCCGCGCGGGCATCGACAAGGACAGCCGCTGCGGCTACCCGATCGGCGCGAGCTATCCGCCCGACTGGGGCGAGCGCACGATGAGCCTGCGCCCGGGCGACCGGACGGTGCTGGAACCCGGCATGACGTTCCATTTCATGCCCGGGCTGTGGCTCGACGACTGGGGGCTGGAGATCACGGAGAGCATCCTGATCACCGAGACCGGCGTCGAGACGTTCTGCAACGCACCGCGCAAGCTGTTCGTAAAGGAGTAGGGCGATGCGTGCTTCCCCGATCACGCCGACCGTCGATTTCGACGCGGACGGCGAACAGCACGGCTTCCTGAAGCTGCCATACTCGCGCGACGATTCCGCGTGGGGCGCAATCATGATTCCGGTGACCGTCGTGAAGCGCGGCGACGGGCCGACGGTGTTGCTGACCGGCGGCAATCACGGCGACGAATACGAAGGGCCGGTCGCGCTGTCGAAGCTCGCCGGCTCGCTGAAGGCGGCCGACGTGACCGGCCGCGTGATCGTCGTGCCGTTCATGAACTACCCGGCGTTCCGCGCCGGTTGCCGCACGTCGCCGATCGATGCGGGCAACCTCAATCGCAGCTTCCCGGGCCGGCCGGACGGCACGGTGACCGAGAAGATCGCCGACTACTTCCAGCGCCACCTGCTGCCGCTCGCGACGCACGTGCTCGACATTCACGCGGGCGGGCGCACGCTCGACTTCGTGCCGTTCGCGGCGATTCACGTGCTGCAGGATCGCGACCAGGAAGCGCGCTGCGAGCGCGCGATGCGTGCGTTCGGCGCGCCGTATTCGATGCGCATGCTGGAACTCGACAGCGTCGGCCTGTACGACAGCGCGGCCGAGGAAGCCGGCAAGGTGTTCGTGTCGACCGAGCTCGGTGGCGGCGGCACGTCGACGGCGGCGAGCGTCGCGATCGCCGAGCGCGGCGTGTATGGATTGCTTGCGCATGCGGGCGTGATCGCCAAGGACGTCATCGATGGCAACGCGCCGCGTACGACGACGCTGCTCGACATGCCGGACGGCTCTTGCTACACGACGAGCGAGCATCACGGGCTGCTCGAGATGTGCCGCGATCTCGGCAGCGAGGTCAAGGCCGGCGACGTGCTCGCGCGCGTGCACGACATCGACCGCACGGGCGTCACGCCCATCGAGTACGTCGCACGGCGGCGCGGGCTGCTCGCGGCCCGGCACTTCCCGGGCATCGTGCAACCGGGCGACACGATCGCGGTGGTCGCCGACATCGTCGAGCGCAACATCCCGGTCGCCGTATAAGGACGCGCACGACGTGATCAAGCTCGACCGATACGACCTCGCGATCCTGCGCTTGCTCGAGCGCGACGGGCGCATCACGAAGTCGAAGCTCGCGGAAGCCGTGAACCTGTCGATTTCGCCCGCATGGGAGCGCGTGCGCAAGCTCGAGGAAAGCGGCGTGATCCGCGGCTATCGCGCGGACGTCGACTGGATCGGCGCGTTCTCCGGCAGCCGCATCGTCGTCGAAGTGACGCTGTCGCGGCACACCGCGCCCGACATGCGGCGCTTCGAGGATCGCGTGGCCGCCGCGCCCGAAGTCGCGCAGTGCTATGCGACGGGCGGTGGCGTCGACTACGTGCTGCACGTGGTCGCGCGCGACATCGACCATTACCAGCGCTTCATCGATGCGTTGCTGATGGAAGACCTCGGCATCGAGCGCTACTTCACGTACATCGTGACGAAGGTCGTGAAGTGCGGCTCCGGCGGCGCGCCGGACTGGCTGTAAAAGTTCGCGCCGGCGCGCGGCAATACGGAAAAAACCGGCATTTCCCGCCGTGCAAACCGAAATTTCCGCATGCGCGGGCGCGACACAATGAAGTTCGTGCCCACCAACCAGGAGACGCAGCATGCTGCCCGGACACCCCGTTCTGTTCAAGTCGACCTGCTACGTCGATGGTCGCTGGATCCACAGCGACAGTGCCGCGACGGTCGCCGTCGTGAACCCCGCCGATCAGGCCGTGATCGGCCACGTGCCGATGCTCGAACGCGCGCAGATCGTCGGTGCCGTCGACGCCGCGCAGCGCGCGTACGACACCTGGCGCTGGACGCCGCAGGCCGCACGCAGCGCGGCATTGCTGCGCTGGCATGCGCTGATCCTGCGTCACGTCGACGATCTGGCCGCGCTGCTGTCGCTGGAACAGGGCAAGCCGCTGGCCGAAGCGCGCGGCGAGATCCGCTATGCGGCGAGCTTCGTCGAATGGTTCGCGAACGAGGCGAAGCGTGTCGCGGGCCGCACGATTCCGACGCATATCGACGGCGCGCATCTCGGCACCGTGATGGAACCGGTCGGCGTCGCGGCGCTGATCACGCCGTGGAATTTCCCGGCCGCGATGATCACGCGCAAGGCGGCGGCCGCGATCGCGGTCGGTTGTACCGTGGTCGTGAAGCCCGCGCACGAAACGCCGTTCTCGGCGCTCGCGCTCGCGCAGCTCGCCGACGAGGCCGGCTTCCCGGCCGGCGTGTTCAACGTGGTGCTCGGCGAGCCGCAGATGGCGATGGAAACGCTGGTCGGCGATACGCGTGTGCGTGCGGTCAGCTTCACCGGCTCGACGCGGGTCGGGCGGCTCGTGACCGAAACCGCCGCGAAGGCCGGCATCCGCAAGATCGCGCTCGAACTGGGCGGCAACGCGCCGTTCATCGTGACCGAGGATGCGGATCTCGACCAGGCGGTGCGGATTGCCGTCGGCGCGAAGTTCCAGACGTCCGGCCAGGACTGCTGCGCGGCGAACCGGATTCTCGTCGCGCGACCGCTGTACGACGCGTTCGTCGAACGGTATGCGAACGCGGTGCGCGTGCTGAAGACGGGGCCTGCGTTCGAGCAAGGCGTCGACGTCGGTCCGCTGGTGCATCAGGCTGCGTTCGACGCGACCGTCGCACGCGTCGACGATGCGCGGGCACGCGGCGCGCGCATCGTCGCGGGCGGCCGGCCGCACGCGCTCGGCGGCTGGTTCTACGAGCCGACCGTGATCGCGGATGCCGCGCCGGGCATGCGCGTGGTCGACGAGGAAAACTTCGCGCCGATCTCGGCCGTCTGCGCGTTCGACACGCTCGACGAAGCGGTAGAAACGGCCAACGACACCGAGTACGGGCTCGCCGCGTACGTATGCGCGACGCGCATCGACACGATCTTCCAGCTCGTGCGGCGGCTCGATTTCGCGATGGTGTCGGTCAACGGCGTGAAATTCACCGGCGCGCCGATCCCGTTCGGCGGGATGAAGGCGTCGGGACTCGGGCGCGAAGGCGGCGCCGAAGGCTTCGAGCCGTTCACCGAAACCAAGTACTTCTGCCTCGGCAATCTCGGCCTGCCTGTCGCGGCGACGGCCTGACCCATTCAAAGGAGCACATCATGACAAAATCGATCGACGCACTGCTGCGCGAGGACCGCGCCCACTTCATGCACCCGTCGACGCACGCGTACGACCACGAGACCGGCGCGCTGCCGGGCAAGATCGTGCGCGGCGGCGAAGGCATCCGCATCGAGGATCACCAGGGCAAGCAATATATCGACGCGTTCGCCGGCCTCTACTGCGTGAACATCGGCTACGGCCGCACCGAAGTGGCCGACGCGATGCATGAGCAGGCGAAGCAGCTCGCGTACTACCACACGTACGTCGGCCACGCGTCGGACGCGATCATCGAGCTGTCGTCGCGCATCATCGACTGGTCGCCGGCCGGGATGAAGAAGGTCTATTACGGGATGTCGGGTTCCGATGCGAACGAAACGCAGGTCAAGATCGTCTGGTACTACAACAACGTGCTCGGCCGCCCGAACAAGAAGAAGATCATCTCGCGCGAGCGCGGCTATCACGGCTCGGGCATCGTGACGGGCAGCCTCACGGGCCTGCCGAGCTTCCATCAGCATTTCGACCTGCCGATCGACCGCGTGAAGCATACGGTGTGTCCGCACTGGTATCGCAAGGCGCCGGCCGGCATGAACGAAGCGCAGTTCGTCGCGTACTGCGTCGACGAACTCGAGCAGCTGATCGCGCGCGAGGGCGCCGACACGGTCGCCGCGTTCATCGCGGAGCCGGTGATGGGCACGGGCGGCATCATCGAACCGCCGGCCGGCTACTGGCCCGCGATCCAGGCCGTGCTGCGCAAGCACGACATCCTGCTGATCTCGGACGAAGTCGTGTGCGGGTTCGGGCGTCTCGGCTCGAAGATGGGCGCGCAGCACTTCGGGATCGAGCCCGACCTGATCACGGTCGCGAAGGGGCTGACGAGCGCGTATGCGCCGCTGTCGGGCGTGATCGTCGGCGAGAGGGTGTGGGACGTGATCGCGCGCGGCTCGCAGGAACACGGGCCGATGGGGCATGGCTGGACGTATTCGGGGCACCCGGTGTGCGCGGCCGCCGCGCTCGCGAACCTTGCGATCCTGGAGCGCGAGAACCTCGTTGGCAACGCTGCGGAAGTGGGCGCGTATTTCGGCGCGAAGCTGCGCGATGCATTCGGCGCGCATCCGCTCGTCGGCGAGGTGCGCAGCGTCGGCATGCTGGCCGCGCTCGAGTTCATGGCCGACAAGGACGCGCGCACGCCGTTCGATTCCGCGCTGAAGATCGGTGCGCAGGTGTCGGCTGCCGCGTTGCAGCGCGGCGTGATCGCGCGGGCGATGCCGCATGGCGACATTCTCGGGTTTGCGCCGCCGCTCGTGATGACGCGTGCTGAAGCCGACGAGATCGTCGCGATCGTGAAGGACGCGGTGGATGAGGTCGCGGAGCGGAATCTTTCGACCGTCGCTTGATTATCAAGCGGTGCTGATGCGCGCTCCGGCGCGTGAGGTGACGCCGCCGCATGCGAGTGCGGCGGCGTCTTTTTTGCCGGTATGGTTCGCGGAAACCGTCAGCGCATCGCCTGCGGCGCGCGTCGGCTACCGGCCGTCACTCAGTAATCCCACACGACCGGGACGAAACGGAACCCGTCGCCGTGCCGCGCAACGTGCCCGATGGACGGGAACGCGACATGGGCCGCGGCCAGCAGCGCGCCGGTGTCGGCGGCTTCGTTGAACAGTGCGAGACGCACGTCGACCGCCGCGTCCGGATCGTGTTCGAAGCCGTTTTGCCAGTCGGGATTGTCGAAGTTGACTTCGAAAATCGCGTCGCCCGCGAACGTCAGCTTCTCCCCTTTCGATGCGATGTCGACCACGCAGTGGCCCGGCGTATGGCCGCCCGTTACCCGCGCCGACACGCCCGCCGCGACTTCCACGGTCCGGTCGAACGGCACGATGTTTTCGCCATAGAGTTCCACGAACGTCGCGGCCGCCTTGCGCAGCGCGGGCGGAACGGTTTCCGGCATCACCGTCTTGCTGAAGTCCGGATTTTTCCAGAACGCCACTTCCGCGGCCGATACGTGAATGCGTACGTCGGGGCGCAGCTTCGCCTTGACGCCGTCGACGTTCAGCCCGCCGACGTGATCCATGTGCATGTGCGTGATCACGATATCGGTGATCGCAGCCAGGTCGATGCCGGCCGATTCCAGACGCATCACCGAGCGCCCGGCGCGCGTGAAGTATTCGAAGCCGTCGCCCACGCCCGAATCGATCAGGATCAGGCGGTCGGCGCTGCGCACGAGCGCGATGTTGAGCGCCCAGTCGAACATGTCGCGTTGCAGGAAGCGGCCGTCGAACCATGCGTTGCGATCCGCTTCGCTCACATTGGTGGACATGGTGGAAGTCGGCAGCGGCAGCACGCCGTCGCTGATCAGCACGACATCGACGTCGCCGATGCGTACGGCGTAGCGGGACGGAACGAGTTCGCCCGAAGCTTCGTTGCCCAGGGGTTCGATGACCGGCTGGACGTTGCGGATGGGTGCGTTCATGTTCAGTAATCCTGTTCGTCGAGTGAGGTAATCCGCCCTGCGCGGCGCAGCGCGGTTCGCGAGCGCGATCGTGAAGATCGCGCTTCGGTTCGCCCGGATTCCGGTTGAGGGTGAGCGTGTGAGCGATTGTAGTGACGGCCGATACGTGCCGACAGCGCCGTAGGTGCGCACATCGTGTTGTCCGGACGACAACAATCCGGCGGCGGCTTCAGCCGCCCGAAATGCACATCGCCCGCCATCCGTTGCCGGACGGCGGGCGATGCGGTGGATGCCGTTTATGGGAAGCCGGGCGCCGCCGGGGCGCGGGTCAGCCCGGCTGGCCGGGGAGGGTGTCGCCGCGCAGCGAACACCCGCGCGTCTCGATCACCGCCAGCAGCGCGATCAGCCCGACCGCACAGGCGGCCATCATGTAGTACGCGGGAATCAGCGCGTTGCCGGTCTTGCCGATCAGCCAGTCGTTGACGATCGGCGCGGTGCCGCCGAACAACGACGTCGACACGTTGTACGCGATCGCCATGCCCGCATACCGGACGTGGGTCGGGAACATCGCCGGGAACATCGCGGAAATGGTGGCGAGCTGCGGCACGTAGAGCACGCCGAGCACCGCGAAGCCGATGAAGGCGCCGAGCGGACCGTGCGTCATCAGCGTGAACATCGGCACGGCCGCGACGAACAGCCCGACCAGCGAGAACCACCACATCGTCTTGCGACCGACGCGATCCGACAGCCAGCCGGCGAACGGCAGCAGCACCATCATCGCGAGCATGCCGATCAACGGAATCAGCAGCGACATGTTCTCGCTGACGCCGAGTTCCTTGTGCATGTAAGTCGGCATGTACGCGAGCAGCACGTAGTTGACGACGTTCAATGCGACGACGAGCCCGCCGAGCAGCAGCAGCGGCTTCGCATAGCGCACCAGCAGCAGCCGGATCGGCAGCGCGGCGGCGACGCTTTTCTCGCGGCGGTGCGCCTGTTCCTCGAGCTCGCGGAACACCGGCGTTTCCTCGAGGCGCGAGCGCAGGTAGAAGCCGATCAGGCCGAGCGGCGCGGCGACCAGGAACGGCAGGCGCCAGCCCCACGCATGCATCGCCGAATCGCCGAGCAGCAGCGCGAAGCCGAGCATCAGGAACGCGCCGAGCGAGAAGCCGGCGAGCGTCGCGAATTCGAGGAAGCTGCCGCACAGGCCGCGCCGCGAATCGGGCGCGTATTCGGCGATGAAGGTGGCTGCGCCGCCGTATTCGCCGCCGGTCGAGAAGCCCTGCACCATGCGCAGCACGATCAGTGCGGCCGGCGCGAGCCAGCCGGCCGTCGCATAGCTCGGCAGCACGCCGACGAGCAAGGTGGCGCCCGACATCGTCAGCACCGTCAGCGCGAGCACGCGCTTGCGGCCGAGCCGGTCGCCGAGCGGGCCCCAGAACAGGCCGCCGAGCGGGCGGATCAGGAACGAGATCGCGAACGTGCCGAGCGCGAACAGCGTCGCGCTGGCCGTGTTGCCGGGAAACAGCGCAGCGGAAATATACGCGAGGCCGTACGCGTAAATGCCGTAATCGAACCATTCGGTCGCGTTACCGAGCGCGGCGGCCGTGATCGCGACCCGCGGCAGGCTATGCGGCTCGTCGCCGCGGGAAGCCGTCTCGTCCGGAACGGACGCGGCGGCGGAAACGGAAGTCCACGATGGCACGTATCGCATGAGGGGTCCTCGCTATCAGCGTGCGCCCGGGCGGGCGCCGACGAGGATCAAAGTAATCCCGCCAATTAGCGCTGCCCGATGTCATAGGACGATGTGGAGATCGGGGTTTTCCCGCGCCGTGGCGGGCGGCCCGCGGAGGCCGTGGCCGGCTCGGCGCAGCGCCGGTCGGCGAACGGCGGTAAGCTGCGCGCTGCCACGCGGGATTTCTCGGACTGTGCCGCGCGTGGCGTCCCTTTTTTCACCCTTGATCAGGAGCGCATATCGTGGCGACCTACATCGTCTTTACACGGGAAAGCACGCAGAACCAGCAGGAGCTCGACCTCTACTCGAGCCAGGTCGGCGCGACCCTTGCCGGCCATCCGGTGAAGGTGCTCGCCGCCTATGGGCCGCAGGAAATCCTCGAGGGTGAAGGCCCGGAAGGCGTCGTGATCGTCGAGTTCCCGTCGAAGGAGGCCGCGCACGCGTGGTATCACGGCCCCGAATACCAGGCGGTCGTCCGGCACCGCTTCAACGGCGCGCGCTATCGCGCGGTGCTGGTCGAAGGCGTCTGAACGCGGCCGCGCGCGCCCGTTACCGCACGTGCGGCAGCAGCGCGCGCAGCCAGTACGCGACGGCCACCGCACCGCCATCCGGCGTGCCGATCGCACGCTCGCCGAGATAGCTGGCCCGTCCCGCGCGCGGCGTCATGCGCGTCGTTTTCTCCGCGCCTCGCTCGGCCGCGTCGACGGCCGCCGTCCATGCGCTCGCGGGATCGCGATCGCTGTCGAGCGCGCGGCCGAATGCGTCGACGGCCGGCGCCAGCGCATCGAGCATCGTCCGGTCGCCGGCCTGCGCGCCGCCGAGTTCGCCGATCGAATCCACCGCCGCGCGGAACGCCGCAGCCCAGTCGCGCGGCGACGGCTCGGCGATATCGGCCAGCCGGCGCGACGCGCGCAGCAGCGCGGTCGCATAGAACGGCCCGGAGCTGCCGGCGATCGCGCGGCGCAACGCGGCGCCGAGCGCTGCCAATGCACCCGACGGCGTACCGTACGCGGTGTCGGGCAGTTCGAGGATCGCCTGCGCGGCGCGGCGCATGCTCGCGCCGAGATCGCCGTCGCCCGCTGCCGCATCGAGATCCGTCAACGTCTGCTCGTGATCGATCAGCGTTTGCGCGACCGCGTGCAGCGCCGGTTGCAGGCGCGCGGCCCATGCGCGGCCGGCCGCGTCGAGCGGCGGCGGCGGCGCGTCCTGCGACGCGGCCGCGGCCACGCGAATCTGCGTGTTCACGAGGCCGCCGCCCGGCCATGCGCGCGCCTGCGTCGGCGCGTCGAGCAGCGCCGCGCGCTCGTCGTTCAGTCGCAGCACCGAGATCGAGCAGCCCGGCATGTTCAGCGCGGACAGGAACGTGCCGGCCCACGCGCGCGCGACGACGATGCCGCGCCGGGTCAGGTTGTCGAATGCGGCGCGCAGCACGATCGCGAGTTCCATGTCCGGCGTCGCGCCGAGGCCGTTGACGAACAGCGCGACGCGCTCGTCGCGCTCGAGCACGAGATCGGCGACGATGCTCGACAGCAGCGTGTCGGCCAGCGCGTCGGCCGGTAACGGCGCGCGACGCTCGACGCCTTTCTCGCCATGGATGCCGAGGCCCAGCTCGATTTCGTGATCGGCGAGGCTGAAGCCCGACTTGTCGGCGCCCGGGATCGTGCAGCCGTCGAGCGCGACGCCCATCGTGCCGAGTTCGGCCGCCGCGTCGCGCGCGATGCTCGCGACGCGGGCAAGCGGCAGTCCGCGCGCGGCGGCGGCGCCCGCTAGCTTGTGGATCAGCACGGTGCCCGCGATCCCGCGTCGCTGGCCGCGTTCGACGCGGCCGCGCAGCGATACGTCGTCGGCGACGATGACGGTTTCGACCGGAATGCCTTCCGCACGCGCGAGCTCGGCGGCGAGCCCGAAATTGAGCCGGTCGCCGGTGTAGTTCTTCACGATCAGCAGCGCGCCGTTCGGGCCGGCGCTCGCGCGGATCGCGGCGAGCACGGCGTCGGTCGACGGCGACGTGAACACTTCGCCGCACACGGCCGCGCTCAGCATCCCTTCGCCGACATAACCGCCGTGCGCGGGCTCGTGGCCGCTGCCGCCGCCTGACAGGATCGCGACCGGCCGCTGCGACGGCTCGGGCAGCGGCTGGCGCACGAGCACGTGCTCGTCGCCGAGGATCGCGAGATGCGGCGATTGCCGCGCGATGCCTTCCAGCATTTCTCGCACGACGTCGGACGGGCGGTTCACAAGCTTTTTCATGGCGACGGTTCCGGACGGGTGAACGGGGCTCGGCCGGACGCGCACGGGCGCCGGACGGCTTTCGTGTTGCGGAGGATCGTGCGTGTGCTGTTGCCGGTCACGGGCGGTCGTATACGGCGACCTGGTGCGGCGCGGGCAACGAAGCGTACGCTTCGCGCCACGATACATCAGGTTCGGATGTTGCGACACGGATCGCGGCGCGATGGCGTCATGGCGCCATGGCGTCGGGGCGCGCGCCGGATGCCGCTATTTCAGCGCGGCGATCGCCTTCGCGCGAATCAGCCGCGCACGCAGCACGTTACGACTGATGCCGAGCAACTGCGCGGCGCGGATCTGGTTGCGATGGCTGAATTCGAACGCGACGCGCATCACGGTGTCCTCGATGCGTTCGAAGAGATTGCCGTGCCCGTCGTCGAACAGGTCGCGCAGCGCGTGTTCGAGCGCCGCCTGTGCATCGGCGGACGACTCGGCCACAGGCGCGGCAACGGCCGGCAGGCACGGCGTCGCGATCTGCAGGTCGGTGTCCTGCAGCGCATCGTGACGGCTTACGAGCAGCGCGTGATGGATCACGTTTTCCAGTTCGCGGATATTGCCGGGCCAGCCGTGGGCCTCGAGCCGGCGCTCGGCACGCGGATCGATGCGGCGCGGCCCGCCGCCGAGCCGGTCGCGGTAAAGGTCGAAGAAGTGGCGCGCGAGCGGCAGGATGTCGCCCGGCCGGTCTCGCAGCGGCGGCACCGCGAGCTGCACGACGTTGAGCCGGTAGAACAGGTCGCCACGAAATTGCCCGGCCGCGACCGCTTGCTGCAAGTCGACGTTGGTCGCCGCGACCACGCGCACGTCGACCGGAATGCCCGTGCGTGACCCGAGCCGCACGACCTCGCGTTCCTGCAGCACGCGCAGCAGCTTGACCTGCATCGCGAGCGGCAGGTCGCCGATTTCGTCGAGGAACAGCGTGCCGCCGTGCGCGGCTTCGAACCAGCCGGGCTTCGCGCTGAATGCGCCGGTAAACGCGCCTTTCTCGTGACCGAACAGCTCGCTGTCGACGAGCGTTTCGGAGAAGGCGCCGCAGTTCACCGCGACGAACGGCCCCTCGCGCCGGGCGCCGAGATCGTGCACGCGGCGTGCGATCAATTCCTTGCCGGTGCCGGTCTCGCCGACGATCAGCACGTTCGCGTCGCTCGGCGCGACGCGGCGAACCTGTTCGAGCAGCGCGAGCGAGCGCGGATCGGCGAACACCTGCGCGTGCGCGCGTGACGGCGCGTAACGTTCGGGCTGCGTGAGCACGGGCGCCGCGGCCTGAAGCGCGGCCGGGTCGCGGGAAGCGTTGACGACACGAAGATTGAGCGGGCGCGGCGATGCGGAAATGGAAGTCATGGCGATGAACCGTTGGATGGCCGGGCAATGCGGGCCGGCTGCTGCGTGGTCAGCAGAGTGTTGAACGTTTCTCCGCGCGCGAAAAGCATCGATTTCTGATAACCAAAGCGCGATTGCTGCGGAACCCGCAATGGCGCGGACGAGCGGCGGTGTCGTGACGCCTTGTCGTCGAATTCGGTGCTATCGCGTGCGATGCGCTGCTGCCTGATCAGCAGCGCATCAGCAGGCCCGCTGCATGGTGTTCATCGCGTGACGGAATATCGATGTGACGCACGAACGGGAACGCTTGTCACTGTCGCGCATGAGGCCGAGCGCCATTTCTGCTGGGCGATGGCGAAAAATTTCGGGATCCAGATGACCTTTCCGTCACGCACCCGAACCGATGGCACGCTCCTTGCTGACCCGAACCGGTATCGCCGCACGGCACGCGGCTTCACCACGGGAACGCATTGCATGAGCCACACCCTGAACGTCGTCGCGATATCGGGCAGCCTGCAGCGGCCGTCGCGCACCTTGGCGCTGACCGACGCGATCGTCGCGGCGCTCGGCGCCGCGCTGCCGATCGAGACGCGGCTGATCGAACTCGGCGAGATCGGCAGCCGGCTGGCCGGCGCGCTCACGCGCGCGCAGGTGCCGGCCGATCTCGATGCGCTGATCCGCGCGATCGAGACGGCGGACGCGCTCGTCGTCGCGAGCCCGGTGTATCGCGCGTCGTACACGGGCCTCTTCAAGCACCTGTTCGACCTCGTGCGCCACGACGCGCTCATCGACGTGCCCGTGCTGCTCGCGGCCACCGGCGGCAGCGAGCGTCATGCGCTCGTGATCGACCATCAGCTGCGCCCGCTGTTCAGCTTCTTCCAGGCGCGCACGCTGCCGATCGGCGTGTACGCGTCCGAAAGCGATTTCGATCGGTACCAGATCGCGAACCCGGCGTTGCGCGAGCGCATCGCGCTCGCCGTGGCGCGCGCGGCGCCGCAACTGCGCCCGCACGCGCTTTCCGCCGCGGCCGCGTAAGCCGCTTTTTCGTTCCCCCTTCGACCAGGACACCTTCATGAGCCTTCCCGACCCTTCCGCCGACGGCGTCAAATTCGCATACTGGGTGCCGAACGTCAGCGGCGGCCTCGTCGTCAGCACGATCGAGCAGCGCACCGACTGGAGCCTCGAATACAACCAGAAGCTTGCACGCACGGCCGAGGCGGCCGGCTTCGACTACGCGCTGAGCCAGATCCGCTTCACGGCCGGCTACGGCGCCGAATACCAGCACGAGTCGGTGTCGTTCAGCCAGGCGCTGCTGCATGCGACGACGAAGCTCAAGGTGCTCGCCGCGATCCTGCCGGGGCCGTGGCATCCGGCCGTGGTCGCGAAGCAGCTCGCGACGATCGACCACATCTCGAACGGGCGCATCGCGATCAACGTCGTGAGCGGCTGGTTCAAGGGCGAATTCACCGCGATCGGCGAGCCGTGGCTCGAGCACGACGAACGCTATCGACGTTCGAAGGAATTCATCCAGGCGCTGAGGGGCATCTGGACGCAGGACAATTTCACGTTCAAGGGCGACTTCTACCGCTTCAACGATTACACGCTGAGCCCGAAGCCGGTGCAGAAGCCGCATCCGGAAATCTTCCAGGGTGGCAGCTCGCGCGCGGCGCGCGACAACGCGGCGAGCGTGTCGGACTGGTATTTCACGAACGGCAATACGCCGGAGAACCTGAAGGCGCAGATCGACGACATTCGCGCGAAGGCGGCCGCGAACGACCATCGCGTGCGGATCGGCGTCAATGCCTTCGTGATCGCGCGCGACACCGAGGAAGAGGCGAAGGCCGTGCTCGACGACATCATCCGGCACGCGCACGTCGAGGCCGTGCACGCGTTCGGCGATGCGGTGAAGCAGGCCGGCAAGGCGTCGCCCGAAGGCGAGGGCAACTGGGCGAAATCGACGTTCGAGGATCTCGTGCAGTACAACGACGGCTTCCGCACGAACCTGATCGGCACGCCGCAGCAGATCGCCGAGCGGATCGTCGCGCTGAAGGCGATCGGCGTCGATCTCGTGCTCGCCGGGTTCCTGCATTTCATCGAGGAAGTCGAGTACTTCGGCAAGCGCGTGTTGCCGCTCGTGCGCGAACTCGAGGCACAGCGGCAGGCGATCGCTGCGTGACGCCGCCTGCCGCCGGCGCGTGGCCCGCGATCGTGCGGGCGCGCGCGGCGGCACGACGCTTACGCGATTCCCGCCAACTTCGACGCGTCGATCATCATCTCCACGCCGAGGCCGCCGAGCACCGCGCCCATCGCCCAGCGCTGCGCGAGCAGCAGCGTCGGGCGGCCATGCAGGAACTTCGCGAGGCTGCCCGAGCAGATCGCGACCATCCCGTTGGCCGACGCGAACGCGGCGATCAGCAGCGAGCCGAGAAACAGCGACTGGCCGAACACGCTGCCTTGCCCGTAGTCGATGAACTGCGGCAGCAGCGACACGAACAGCATCGCGAGCTTCGGGTTCAGCACGCTGGTCGTCGCGCCCATCGCGAGCAGCCGCAGCGGCTGCTCGTTCGGCAGCGTCTTCACTTCGAACGGCGAGCGGCCGCCCGGCCGCACCGCCTGCCACGCAAGGTACAGCAGATAGGTCGCGCCGACCGCGCCCAGCACGCTGCCCGCGTAGGGCACGCTCATGAACAGCGTCGTGATGCCGAACGCCGCGGCGAACATGTAGAACAGGTAACCGAGCATCACGCCGGCGAGCGACACCAGCCCGGCCGCCCGCCCTTGCGCGATCGAGCGCGACATCACGTAGACCATGTTCGGCCCCGGCGTGACCGCGAGCATGCCGCCGATGACGAGAAACCCGTAGAGCGATCCGGACGTGTGCATGTTTTCCGCTTCCTGCATCGAATGAGTGCTGACGGAGTTCATTGTCCGGCGCTGGAAGCGAACAGTAAAACGGGATAAACTGAATCGATTGATCAGTTTTTCTGAATCGACATGAAGAAGCTCGACCTCGATGTGCTCGCGATGGTGGTGGCCGTTGCGGAATCCGGATCGTTCGCGCAGGGCGCGCAAGTCGTGCACCGGTCGCCGTCGGCGGTGAGCATGCAGATCAAGACGCTGGAGGACGCGCTCGGCAAGCCGCTGTTCATTCGCGACACGCGCAACGTGACGGCGACCGACGACGGCAGGATGCTGGCCGACTACGGCCGCCGGATGCTCGCGATGCGCGACGAGGCATGGGCGTCGGTCGTGCGTCCGGAGATCCGCGGCCGCGTGACGATCGGCGTGCCCGACGATTACATCTCGTCGCTGCTGCCGCAGGTGCTCGGCAAGTTCGCCGCGATGCATCCGCGCGTGGAGGTGCGCGTGATCGGCCAGCCGAGCAGCGCGCTCGTGCCGATGCTGAAGGACAACACGGTCGATCTCGCATGCCTGACCCGCGTCAAGGGCGTGTCCGGCGAGCTGATCCGGCTCGAGCCGATCGTCTGGACGGGATCGGCGAAACGGAACGTATGGGAAGAGCGGCCGCTGCCGGTCGCGCTGTTCTCGCACGGCAGCATGGCGCGCGATCATGCGATCAAGGCGCTGAACCGGCGGAAGATTCCGTTCCGGATGTCGTATGAAAGCCCGAGCTTTCTCGGGCTGCTCAGCATGGTCGAGGCCGGCCTCGCGATCGCGCCGCTCGCGCGCTGCTGCGTGCCCGATCACCTGTTGCAGCTGTCGGAGAGCCACGGGCTGCCGTCGCTCGGCGAACTCGAGGTCGTGCTTGCACGCAGCGCGCAGTCCGCGCGGCCGCCGTGCGACTACCTCGCCGAGCAGATTCTCGGTGAATGGCGCGCCTGAGGTCCGCCTACTGGCAGCGCGTCAGCACGACGCCAGCAGCCATTCCCGGAAGGCGACCAGCGACGGCAGCGTGTCGTTGCCCGGCGGGTAGACGAGGTAATAGCTGCGCTGGCTGGTAATCGCGTCGCCGATCGACACGAGCTCGCCGCGGCTCAATTCGTCCTCCACGAGCACCTTCGGCACCAGCCCGATCCCCATTCCCGCGCGCACGGCCTGGATCAGGTGCGACGTCAGCTCGAAGCTCGGGCCGACGCGCATCTGGCGATGATCGAGCCGATAGTGCGAGAACCACTCGGCCCAGGCCTGCTGATTGCTCGTCACGCCCAGCAGCGTCTGCTTCGCGGCCCAGGCCGGCGTGCGCGCGTCGGCCTTGCGGCCGCGGCCCGTGTCGGGCGGCGCGATCGCGACCAGGAACTCGTTGTACAGCCGGTGCGCGTGCAGGCCCGGCCAGTCGCCCGCGCCGACGGTGATCGCCGCATCGAGATCGTCGTTGAGGAAATCGATCGCGCCGATCCGTGAATGCAGGTGCACGGTCACGCCCGGATGCGCGGCGTAGAAGCCGTGCAGGTGCGGCAGCAGCCATTTCGAGCCGAAGGTCGGCAGCGTGGCCAGCCGCAGCGAG
Source organism: Burkholderia sp. AcTa6-5 (assembly GCF_017815075.1). NCBI lineage: Bacteria > Pseudomonadati > Pseudomonadota > Betaproteobacteria > Burkholderiales > Burkholderiaceae > Burkholderia > Burkholderia sp. AcTa6-5. The sequence goes on from NZ_JAGIQE010000013.1 coordinate 48,003, forward strand.
CCGGCGCCCGCCTGATGCGACATCGCCTGCAGCGTCGCGCCGCGAATGCGCCCGAGCGCGCCGCTCAGCTCGGCGAAGTAGCGGCGGCCGACTTCGGTCAGCTTGACCGAGCGGCCCTCGCGCCGGAACAGCGGCACGCCGAGTTGATCCTCGAGCGTCTGCACTTGCCGGCTGATCGCGCTCTGGCTCAGCGACAGCTCGTCGGCCGCGCGCGTGTAGCTTTCATGCCGCGCGGCGGCCTCGAATACGAGCAGCAGCGACATCGACGGGGTGAGGCGACGGTAATTCATGAGTTTTATGCAAGTTTCGCGGGGCGAGAATTCGTTTGTTTCTGGTGGAATATCCAAAGATACTGGAATTCCCGGTTGTGCGGAAACTTGCCAAAAAATCATGTTTTGGCGTGCGCGAACCGGCTGGCTCCACCTACATTGCGCTTTTGCCCCATGTCGATCGCCCCGTTGCCCCGTCCCGTCAGCCCGTCCGCGAACGTTTACCGCGATTTTCTCGCCGCGCTGCAGGCGGCCGGCTTCGCCGGCGAAATCCATGCGGACCACGCGAACCGGACCGTGCAGGCCACCGACAACTCGATCTACCAGCGCCTGCCGCAGGCAGTGGTCTGCCCCGCGCATGCGGAAGATGTCCAACTGCTGGCCCGGCTGCTGGCCGAGCCCGCGCATCGTGACGTCGCGGTGGCCGCGCGCGGCGGCGGCACCGGCACCAACGGGCAGTCGCTGACCGACGGCATCGTCGTCGATCTGTCGCGCAACATGAACCGGATCCTCGAAATCAGCGCCGAAGAGCGGTGGGCGCGCGTGCAGGCCGGTGTCGTCAAGGATCAGCTGAATGCCGCGCTGAAGCCGTACGGGCTCTTCTTCGCGCCGGAGCTGTCGACGTCGAACCGCGCGACCGTCGGCGGGATGATCAACACCGACGCGAGCGGACAGGGCAGCTGCACGTACGGCAAGACGCGCGACCACGTGCTCGAACTCGATGTCGTGCTGATGGGCGGCGAGCGGCTGCACAGCGACGCGCTCGACGATGAGGAACTGGAACGCCGCTGCGCGCGGCAGGACCGCGTCGGCAAGGTGTATCGCACCGCGCGGCGCATCAGCGACGACAAGGCCGCGCTGATCGACGCGAAATTTCCGAAGCTCAACCGCTGCCTGACCGGCTATGACCTCGCGCACCTGCGCGAAGCGGACGGCCGCTTCAACCTGAACAGCGTGCTGTGCGGCGCGGAAGGCTCGCTCGGCTTCGTCGTCGAGGCGAAGCTCAACGTGCTGCCGATCCCGAAGTTTTCGGTGCTGGTCAACGTGCGTTACGCGGGCTTCATGGACGCGCTGCGCGACGCACGCGCGCTGCTCGAACTCAAGCCGCTGTCGATCGAGACGGTCGACTCGAAGGTGCTGATGCTCGCGATGAAAGACTTCGTGTGGAGCAGCGTGGCCGAGTATTTCCCGCAGGACGACGCGCGTCCGACGCTCGGCATCAACCTGATCGAATTCAGCGGCGACGACGAACACGACGTCGATGCACGCGTGCGCGCGTTCGTCGAGCATTTGCGCACCGATACGAGCGTCGAGCGTCTCGGCCATACGCTCGCGACCGGCGACGATGCGGTCAAGCGCGTGTATGCGATGCGCAAGCGTGCGGTCGGGCTACTCGGCAACGTGCAGGGCGAGGCGCGTCCGCAGCCGTTCGTCGAGGACACCGCGGTGCCGCCCGAGAACCTCGCCGCGTACATCGGCGAATTCCGCGCGCTGCTCGACGGCCACGGGCTGCAGTACGGGATGTTCGGCCACGTCGACGCGGGCGTGCTGCACGTGCGTCCGGCGCTCGACATGAAGGACCCGAAGCAGGCGGCACTGGTGCGGCCGGTGTCGGACGCGGTGGCCGAACTCACGCAGCGCCATGGTGGCCTTTTATGGGGCGAGCATGGCAAGGGCGTGCGTTCCGAATATGCGCCGGCGTTTTTCGGCGAGCTGTATCCGTCGCTGCAGCAACTGAAGGCCGCGTTCGATCCGCACAACCAGTTCAACCCGGGCAAGATCGCGACGCCGCCGGATTCGACGCTGCGGCTGCTGAAGATCGACGAGGTGCCGACGCGCGGCGACCACGACCGGCAGATCGACGAGCGCGTGTGGCAGAGCTACGGCACCGCGATGCATTGCAACGGCAACGGCGCGTGCTACAACTTCGATCCGGACGACGCGATGTGCCCGTCGTGGAAGGCGACGCGCGAACGCGTGCAGTCGCCGAAGGGGCGCGCGTCGCTGATGCGCGAATGGTTGCGTCTGCAAGGACAGGCCGGCGTCGACGTCGTCGCGGCGGGGCGCAAACGTCAGCCGTGGCTGCGCGGGCTGGCCGAGCGCTGGCGCAACAGCCGCCACGCGCGTCATGGCGACGCCGATTTCTCGCACGAGGTGTACGACGCGATGGCCGGCTGCCTCGCATGCAAGTCGTGCGCCGGGCAGTGCCCGGTCAAGGTGAACGTGCCCGAGTTCCGCTCGCGCTTTCTCGAGCTGTATCACCAGCGTTATCTGCGGCCGTTGCGCGACTACCTGATCGGTTCGCTCGAATTCACGATGCCGTGGATGGCGCGCGTGCCCATGCTGTACAACGGGCTGATGGGCGCCGGCTGGGTGCGGACGCTGCTCGAGCGCCACGTCGGCATGGTCGACAGCCCGCTGCTGAGCCGCTTCGATCTCGCAGCCGTGATCCGCTCATGGAACGTGAAGCCGGCCGATCCGCACGCGCTGGCCGCGCTGAGCGATGCGCAGCGCGTGTGCAGCGTCGTCATCGTGCAGGACACGTTCACGCGCTATTTCGATACCGAGCAACTGGCGACGCTGATCGAGCTGGCGGCGCGCCTGGGCTTTCAGGTGTGGCTCGCGCCGCTCGGGCCGAACGGCAAGGCGCTGCACGTGCAGGGCTTTCTTCGCGCATTCGAACAGGCCGCGATCCGCAACGCGACGCAACTTGCGGCGCTGGCGCGCTCGGGTGTCGCGCTGGTCGGCCTCGATCCGGCAATGACGCTCACGTATCGGCAGGAATACCTGAAGGTGACGGGGCTCGCCGACGTACCGAAGGTCGCGCTGCCGCAGGAATGGCTGCTGGATGTGCTGCCCGAAGCCGGTGCGGGCGGGCCGACGGTTTCATATCGGTTGCTGCCGCACTGCACCGAGAAAACCAATGCGCCGGACAGCGGCAAGCAATGGACGCAGGTGTTCGCGCGTCGCGGGCTGCGCTTGCAGGTTCAGGCGGCCGGGTGCTGCGGGATGTCGGGCACGTACGGACACGAGGCGCGCAATCTCGCGACGTCGAAGACGATCTATGCGCAGTCGTGGGCCGCGCACGTCGACGGGATGGAGCAGGAAGGCGAGGCGCTGGCGACCGGGTATTCGTGTCGCAGCCAGGTGAAGCGCCTGTCGTCGAAGCAACTGCGCCATCCGTTGCAGGCGCTGCTCGATCACGTGCGGGCGGTGGGGTGACGACAGGGCGGTGCGGGACGCACGGCCGGTAACGGGGCGTCGATCGCGTGTCGAGCGGCCGTCCCCGTGCCGCTGTCGACCTTCGCCGGCGCGGGTCAGGCGTCGGCTTTCGCCGCTTTCCGCGCCCGCGGTTTTTCGGCCGCGGGAAACACGCCGACGCCGCGCGGCCGTTTCGGCTCGATCCGCATTTGCCGGATCACGCGCCGGAAGTCGATTTCGTGCGCGGCCAGCGTGCCGATCAGTTTCGCGATGACCGCGAGGTGGGAAGGGACGGTGCCCTTGCTCGAATAGTTGGTGATCGAACTTTCGTTCATCCGGATCAGCCGGGCGAACTCGCGCGCCGTCAACTGCGCCTTCTTCAACTCCTGTTGGAATTCCGCATACGCCATTGCACACATGATGCTTCGTCTCCGTGAATCAGCATTCGGCCCGCGCGGCGCCGGCGCCGACGAGTGGCGTTCCCGTCGTGCCGGCGCCGCGTCGGGTTACATCTTCACCTGGTCGAGGAAGGTCTTCTTGCCGCTCTTGTAGCCGTAGATCGAGATGATCCCGTGCGTCAGGTCGCCCTTCGCGTCGAACGTCGTCGTGCCGATCACGCCGTCGTATTTCGTCGCCGGCATCGCCGCGAGGATCTTCGCCGGGTCGGTGGAGTTCGCGCGCTTCATCGCGTCGACCGCGATGTAGACCGCGTCATACGCGAACGGCGCATCGAACTTGATGCCCTGGTTGAAACGCTTCTGGTACTTCGCGAGGAAGTCCGCGCCGCCCGGCATCTTCTCGAGCGCAGCGCCTGCCTGCGAGCACAGCACGTTGTCGGCCGCCGGGCCGGCCAGCTGGGCCAGCGAGTCGGTGCACACGCCGTCGCCGGACAGGATCTTCGCGCGCAGGCCGAGCTGTTTCGCCTGCTTCGCGAGCGGGCCGCCGGTCGCGTCCATGCCGCCGTACATGATCGCGTCGGGGTTCTCGCCCTTGATCTTCGTCAGGATCGCGCGGAAGTCGACCGCCTTGTCGTTGGTCGCGTCGTGCGACAGCACCTTCAGGCCGAGCGCCTTCGCCTTCTTCTCGAACTCGTTCGCGAGGCCTTGGCCGTACGCGGTCGAATCGTCGATCACCGCGACGCTCTTCACGCCCTTCGCCTGCGCATAGCTCGCGAGCGCCGGCCCCTGCTGCGCATCGGTCGCGACCACGCGGTAGGTCGTCTTGAAGCCCTGCTGCGTGTAGGTCGGGTTCGTGGCCGACGGCGAGATCTGCACGATGCCCGCGTCGCTGTAGATCTTCGACGCCGGAATCGACGTGCCCGAGTTCAGGTGGCCGATGACGGCGACGACCTTGTCGTCGACGAGCTTCTGCGCCACCTGCGTCGCCTGGCGCGGATCGGCCGCGTCGTCCTGCGCGTCGAGCTGCAGCGTGATCTTCTTGCCGCCGATCGTCAGGCCCTTCGCATTGATTTCCTCGACCGCGAGGCGCGCGCCGTTTTCATTGTCCTTGCCGAGGTGCGAAATGCCACCCGTCGTCGGTTCGACGCTGCCGATCTTCACGACCTGGTCGGCCATCGCGCTCGACGCGGCCGCGAACGCGGCGGCAGCCAGTGCAACGGTGATCAGGGGTTTGCAGCGCATGCCGACAGTGCTTCGTTCCATCTGCCATCTCCGAATTGAATGTCTTTCTATTGACGTCTCGACCGGCCGGCCAGGGGCCGGGGCGATCGGACGGTTTTCGCTACCCGTCATGGGCGTCGCTTGCATGGCGTCGGGCCGGGTGACCTGCCGCCCGGCCGAGGGAGCGAGCGCCTGACGCCATGCAATTCGTATGAATATATCGGAACCCGCTTCCGTGTGCTGCGGCGCGCCGCGGCGGCCCGCGGATTGCGGTTCGCTGTCGTGGGCCTTACGGCTGCATCCATTATTCGACCGGTCGCCACGGCGAAGCCATGGACACTGATGGGCGGTCAATCCGGAACTGTTCGGTCGATTTGTCTGCACAGTTTGGTCGGTTGCGCATCGCGTAGCCGGTTTCATGGTCGCGCTTCGTCCAGCGTGATTGCCGCCGCAATGCAACTAACGGTCAAGTTCGGTGGCGCCCGCGAATGGGTGCCGATTGCACGGGCCGAACCGCGCATCCGGATCGACAAAGCCCGGGGCGTTTTTGGGGCCGGCGTCGCTTCTACATTCGGATCGTCGCGGCGGCCACGCAATTCGCTGCACGTCACGCTACGACCGCCCGCGCAACGCGACGACGACCACCCCCGCGATCGCCAGCAGGCCGCCGCACGCCGTCGCGATGCCGGGCCGCTCGCCCGTCAGCACCACCGACAGCAGCGTCGCGACCGCCGGCGTCAAATAGAGAAAGCTGGCCGCGCGCGCCGCGCCGAAGTAGCCGAGCGCGAAGGTCCAGGTCGCGTAACCGAGCGCGGCGGGAAAGACGCCGAGTACGACGACGGCCCACGCCGTGTCGCGCGACCCGCCGCCGAGCGACACGAGCGCGCCGGGCAGCCACGGCGCGAGCAGCACCGCGCCGGCCAGCAGCGTGTACGCGGTGCACGGCAGCGCGCCGTACACGGGAATCAGCCGCCGCTGCAACACGAAATAGCTGGCCGAACACAGCGCCGCGCCGAGGATCAGCGTGCTCCCCGAGCCGAGCACGAGGCCGCCGGGCTGCCCTTGTGCGATCACCGCGATGCCGGCCAGGCTGATCAGCGACCCGAGCCAGCCCCAGCGATTGAAGCGCTCGCGCAGAAACACGGCGGCCAGCAACGCGGTGAAGATCGGCAGCGTGTTCACGATGAAGCTCGCCGCGCCGGCCGACACGGTCTGTTCGCCGGTATTGAGCAGCGCGTTGTAGAGTGCGATGCCGAGCAGGCCGCACGCGAGAAAGCGCCACGCGTCGGCTTTCGTCGGCAGCGGCGGCCGTCGCCATGCGAGCCACGCGATCACGAGCAACGCGGCGGTCGCGAAGCGCGCGGCCGCGAGCTGCAGCGGCGCGAGGCCGTGCAGGCCGATCCGGATGAACGGGAACGCGGACGCCCACGAGACGATCGTGAACGCGACCGCCGCTGCCGCGATGAGCGGTTGTCGCGCGCCGCGCGACGTCGGTGACGAAAGTGTATTCATGAAGCCATGGTGCGGCGTCGCGAGATGCTAAGCTAGCGCACAGATCAACACCCGGATATGAATATGGCTCACAGCTCGGGGGCACGGCGGGCCGACGGTCCGGCGCCGGTGCGCCCGGTGGCCGCCGCGCCGATGCCGGCCCCGCGGCCGCCGCTCGCGAGCCTCGAGACGGTCTGCACGGTAGCGCGCGAAGGTTCGTTTCTCGCGGCCGCCGACGTCTCCGGCGTCACGCACGGCGCGATCAGCCGACGGGTGGCCGCCGTGGAAAACTGGCTCGGGATGGCGCTGTTCGAACGGCATGCGCGCGGCGTGCGCCTGACGCCGGACGGGCAGCGCTTCGTCGGCCGGATCGAGCAGGCGTTTGCGATCATCGACAGCGCGGCCGATCAGTGGCGCTCGCCGCGCACGCCGCGGCTGGTCCGGATGAGCGTGGTGCCCGCGTTCGCGCAGCTGTGGCTGCTGGAGCGGCAGCAGATGCTCGAGCGTGAAGCGCCCGCGTTGCGCATCGAGCTCGGTATCGAGCTGCGCAACGTGGATATCGCCGGCGGTGAAGCGGATCTGTCGATCCGGTACGGGCGCGGCAACTGGCGTCGGCTCGACACCCGGCCGTTCATGCCGGAACGGCTGTATCCGGTCGCCCATCCGCGGCTCGCCGCGCAACTGGCCAGGATGCGCCGCGCAACGGGCGACGCCGCGCTGCTCGACATGCCGTTGCTGCACGATTCCGACGTGACCGGCTGGCGCACGTGGTTCGACGCGCTCGGCATTCCGTTCAAGCCGCGTGCGCAGGATCGCCGGTTCGAGGATTACAACCTCGTGCTCGCGGCGGCCGAAGCGGGGCTGGGCGTGGCGCTTGCGCGAACGCCGCTTGCGGATGCGTATCTGCAGCGCAGTGCGCTCGTGCGCGTGAGCCGCCACGAGGTCGATTCGCTGCTCAGCTATCACTTCGTGCATGCGAAGGGCGAGAGTCGGCCGGAGGTGCTCGCGTTGATGGAGCGGATGGTGAAGGCGCTGCGGTAGCGCGCACCCGGCGGTTCGCGCAGGCGACCGCTTCGGCACGCACGTCACGCGTATGGCGGGCCGCCTGTCACGTTCGCTCGGCCGCGGCCGCCGAATCGTTACAATGCAGCCGCGGAATACGGCGAGATCGCCGCAGTGAAGCGGAATCGAGCCTTTGCCCGACGGCAGGGCAATCACCAACCATGACAGTACGGGTTCAAATTTGCACAAAAGGGAACCGATGAATAGACCAGACAAATCGTCGAAAGCGCGTGCGGCGCTGGATCAACTTTTTTCCGGCCTGGCGCCCACGGACGCGAAGCGCGAATCGCCGCGTCCGGGCAATCCGTTCGCAACGGACGACGAGGTGTCGAGCGCATCCGGCGGTCGCGGCGGGGTGGAAGTCACGCTGTCGACCCGCATCCAGCTGCGCGGTTATCCGAGCGCCGACGCGTTCATGAAGCGCATGGCCGAAGCGTGGGGCCTCGAGTGGGGTGCGTACGACAGCGTCCGCGCGGTGGCGACGCTGCCGGCCGGATGGCGCTCGCGCCGGCTGCCGGAAGTCACGCAGATCGTCGACGAACGCGACGTGCTGCGCGCCGAGAGCAGCCTGCAGGGTGGCGAGATGTCGTATCTGAAGGTGCATCCGCGCTACTACATCGATGCGCGCAAGCGTTTCGGCTGGAGCAAGTCGTCGAAGGCATCCGACGATCCGGATCTCGACGGCCCCGACTGGAACTGCTTCGTGATCGATCGGGAAAAGTCCGTCGAAGTGCACGAACTGACGACGTCGTCGTTGAAGGCCGACATGGACAATGCCCGCGCGACGCTGTTGAAATGGCTGGACGAGCACTATCCGAAACATCGCGACCCGTTTGCGTACTGGTCGGACTGCGAAGGGGCGTAGTACGCCGGTTTGCACGGCGGTTCGCTTGATGCATCGATCGGGCCGCCATGAGGACGAGCATTGAAGCAAGCGCGTGTGGTGTCGATTCTCTGGGCAGCGGTTGGCGCGGCGGTCGGATCGACCGTCATCGAATTGCTGCTCTGGGCAATCGCCGGCGATGACGCCATCCAGAATCTGTTCCGCGACGCGCGCCTCACGACCGCGATCGTGATGGGGCGAAGCGTGCTCGGGCCGTCCGGCGGCTTCGATCCGCTGGTGATGGGCGTGGCGACGCTCGTGCATGCGATGCTTTCGCTCGTCTATGCGGCCGTGCTGGCACGGCTGGTCCGCAGTCTGTCGTGCGTGGCCGCGCTGTTCGCGGGCGGCGCGTTCGGGCTGCTCCTGTACGGCGTGAACCTGTACGGGTTCACGGCGATCTTTCCGTGGTTCATCCCGGTTCGCGGCGCGATCACGCTGATCGCTCATCTGGTCTTCGGGATCACGGCAGCCGCGGTCTACTATGCGGCCCGACGCGAATCGGCGTAATGGCTTCGAACCTGCTGCGTTGCGGTATGGCGCGCACGGCGGTGCGCGCCTGTCGGAACGATCGTCGTGCGACGCGACGATCAGAACTTGTGGCGGATGCCGACGATCGCGAGTTCCTGCGTATCGGTGCCCGAGTTCACGCCGTACGAGCCGACCGACGCGGCCGCTTTCACGGTCGCCCCGCTCGCGTTGAGCGTGTTGCCGCTCGCTTTCTGATAGCCGAACAGCGCATACAGGTCGGTGCGCTTCGACAGCGCGTAATCCGCGCCGAGGTTGACCTGGTTGTAGTGCGCGGAAGCCGGGCCCGTCAGCGACGTGTAGTTGTAGCCGACGCCCGCGCGCAGCGCCGGCGAGAACTGCCAGTTGAAGAACGCCGAGCCGTTGTTGAACTTCGCGTTCTGGCTGAATGCCGACAGCGTGTCCGCGCCGTACTGCGTGTTCGAATACGCGAGGCCGAAGGTCGCCGGCCCGGCCACGTACTGGCCGGCCACGCGCACGATCTGGATCGACTTCGCACTCGAGAAGCCCTGGTTGATCACGGTGTTGAAGAGCGTGTCCGAGCTGCTCGACCACGTGCGCACGCCGTTCGCGACCGTCGTGCCGCCGTTCGCGTAGAAGAAGCCGGCGCCGAGCGACAGCGGGCCGTTCGCGTAGCTCGCGCCGAAGCTGTACGTGCGGCCGCTGCCGGTCGCGCCGGCGACGCCGCCGAAGCCGTACAGCGCCGCGAACTGGAAGCCGGCGATCAGCGGGCTCGTGTATTTCACCGAGTTGCTGACGCGCAGGCTGTTGTCGTAGTTGTCGAGATCGCCCGGCGTCGCGAACACGCCGCCGAAGTAGTTGTCCTGCGTGAGGCCCTGCACGAGATCGACGACCGGATCGTACTGGCGGCCGAGCGTCACGGTGCCGTACGTGCTGCTTGCGAGGCCGACGACGGCCTTGCGGCCGAATTCGCGCTGGCCCTGGCCGAGCGCGCCGGTGCCGATGTTGAAGCCGTTCTCGAGCTGGAACAGCGCGGACAGGCCGCTGCCGAGATCCTCGATGCCGCGCAGCCCCCAGCGGCTGCCCGACAGGTTGCCGCTGCTGAACTTCACGAGGCTCGACGCGTTGCTGCCGTTCGCGTTTTGCGCGTTGTGGACGTACGCGATGCCCGCGTCGGCGATCCCATACAGCGTGACGCTGCTTTGTGCGTGGGCGCCAGCGGCGAAGAGCGTGGCCGGCAGGGCGAGCAGCGCGAATGACCGGATCTGTTTCATGGTTGGATTCCCCCGTTGGTCGATTGGCCTGACGAATCGGTGAACGATACGGACGGCGTATCGTCGAGGGAACCAATAAATTGTCGGATCGTTATGAGGCGACGCGGCGATGGATGCGCGCGCAACGGATTGACGCGCGGCATGCGGATCGCTCGTGCATCGTCACAGGCAGTCCCTACTCCGCCACGCTTTCCGCGTCCGCCGTCTCGCCGAGGAACCCGCCGCTCTGGTGCGCCCACAGCGCCGCGTAGATGCCGCCCGCCTGCAGCAACTGCTGGTGCGTGCCTTCCTCGACGATGCGCCCTTCGTCGAGCACGATCAGCCGGTCCATCGCGGCGATCGTCGACAGCCGGTGCGCGATCGCGATCACCGTCTTGCCGCTCATCAGCGTGTCGAGGCTGCGCTGGATCGCGACTTCGACCTCGGAATCGAGCGCGCTGGTCGCTTCGTCGAGCACGAGGATCGGCGCATCCTTGAGCATCACGCGCGCGATCGCGACGCGCTGGCGCTGGCCGCCCGACAGCTTCACGCCGCGCTCGCCGACTTCGACGTCGTAGCCGCTGCGGCCGTGGCGGTCGCGCAGCCGGTCGATGAACTCGGCCGCTTCCGCGCGCACGGCCGCGTCCTGCATCTCGCGCTCGGTCGCGTCGGGGCGGCCGTACAGCAGGTTTTCGCGCATCGTCCGGTGCAGCAGCGACGTATCCTGCGTGACCATCCCGATCGCGGCGCGCAGGCTGTCCTGCGTGACGTGCGCGATGTCCTGTCCGTCGATCCGGATCGCGCCGCCGCCCACGTCGTAGAAGCGCAGCAGCAGGTTCACGAGCGTCGATTTGCCGGCGCCCGAGCGGCCGATCAAGCCGATCCGCTCGCCCGGCCGGATCGTCAGGTTCAGCCCGTCGAATACCGCGCGATCGTTGTCCTCGTGCGCGAACTGCACGTTGTCGAACACGATCTCGCCGCGCTGCACCGTAAGCGGCTTCGCATCGGGCGCGTCGACCACGCTGCGCACCTTCGTCAGCGTGTTGATGCCGTCCTGGATCGTGCCGACGTTCTCGAACAGTTCCGTCATTTCCCACATGATCCAGTGCGAGTAGCTCGACAGGCGCAGCGCCATCGCGATCACGGCCGCGACGACGCCCGCGCTCGCCTCGCCGTGCATCCACAGAGACAGCGCGAGCCCGGCCGAGCCGACCAGCAGCAGCGTCGACAGCAGGTGGTTGACGATCTCGAACGCGCTGACGAGCCGCATCTGCGCGTCGCCGGTCGCCTTGAACGCCTCCATCGCGTGGCGCGCGTGGTCGGCTTCCCGCCGCGTATGCGAGAACAGCTTCACGGTCGTGATGTTCGAATACGCGTCGGTGATGCGGCCCGTCATCAGCGCGCGCGCGTCGGCCTGCCGGCTGCCGACCGCGCCGAGGCGCGGCACGAAATACGCGCATGCCGCGCCGTAGCCGAGCGCCCACAGCGCGAGCGGTATCATCAGCCGCCAGTCGAAGCTCGCGGCGAGCACGAGGATGCCGATCAGGTACGCGGTGACGCCGATCACGACGTCGACCGACATGAACAGCGCGTCGCGCACCGCGAGCGCCGTCTGCATGATCTTGGTCGTCACGCGGCCCGCGAACTCGTTCGCGTAGAACGACAGGCTCTGGTCGAGCATCAGCCGGTGAAACAGCCAGCGCAGCCGCATCGGAAAGTTGATCGCGAGTACCTGGTGCTTGACCATCGTATGCAGTGCGATCAGCAGCGCGCTGCCGACGAGAATCGCCGCGAAACCGGCGAGCGTGCCGAAGTGGCGGCCGCCGAATCCGGCCGGCGTCGACGACGACAGCCAGTCGACCACGTGCCCCATCATCGCGAACAACGCGGCTTCGTACGCGGCCAGCGCGGCCGACGTCAATGCGATCAGCAGGATCCAGCCGCGCGCGCCTTTCGTGCACGCCCAGACGAACGAGAAGAATCCCTTCGGCGGCGTGACGGGATCTTCGAGCGGGAAAGTCGGCAGGCGCCGTTCAAACCACGAATACATCGACTTGTTCTCCTTATACGGCCCGACGCGGCGGGCGGGCCGATGATACCGGGCCGGATGCGAGGCGGTCATCGTGTGCCGGCCCATCCGTCCGGGCGATGGACGTCGCGCAGCGCCCGGCCAAGTTTCAAGTGTCGCATCGATTCGATCGTGCTGCAGGCCGGTTGTAAGCCGCGCCGGCCGTGCGAATGGCGCCGGACTTGCGCACCGGGCTCGCGGGAAGGCTCATCGCACGCGTCCCGAAAAAACCGCTTGACTCTCTATCTATGAGTAGATAAAGTTCGATCCATGGAAACGAAACCGACCGTCCGCGAACAGATTCTCGACCACGCGATCACGTTGATGATGCAGCGCGGTTACAACGGCTTCAGCTATCGAGACCTGTCCGACCTGGTTGGCGTGAAGACGTCGAGCATCCACTACTACTTCCCGTTGAAAGACGATCTCGTGCTGGAAGCGGTGGCGGCCTACAGCGACGAAGTCCTCGCGGCCGTGCAGGCGATCGATCCGGCGTTGCCGGCCGACGTGAAGCTGAGCCTGTACACGAAGATGTTCGGCCGCACGCTCGGCGACGGCAATTTGATCTGTCTGTGCGGGATGCTCGCGTCCGACATCGAAACCTTGCCGGAGAACGTGCGGCAGGCCGTGCAGGCGTTCTTCAAGGCCAACGAAAGCTGGCTTGCGGAATTGCTCGCGCAAGGCGCGAAGGAAGGCACGCTGCAGTTCAGCGGCGAGCCGGAAACCGCGGCGCGCACGTTGTATGCGGCGTTCCAGGGCAGCGTGCTGGCCAGCCGGTTGTTTCACACGCGGGCGCGTCTCGAGGACGTCGAGTCCGTCTGGAAAACGCGGTCCTGACGGACGGCGCAAGCAGGGAGGCGGTTCGCCGCCTTTTTATTGAATCTCGTTGTCTATCATGTAGTAGATAGATAATCTGGCGCAGGCGGGATCATTCGGCTGCATTTTTTGGGGATGTTTGTCTATCTATGAGTAGATAAACAAATGCGACGCCGGTGCGGAATCCGCCGGCACGCCGTCCCCGGTTCGAAGGGTGTTTCATTCACTTGCTGAAAAGGAGTCTGTCATGTCGATCGAAAAAGTGCTGTACCGCGCCCATGCAAAAGCCACCGGCGGCCGCGACGGCCGTGCGACGGTGCCCGAAAGCGGCCTCGACCTGAAGCTGACCACGCCGCGCGAGCTCGGCGGCGCGGGCGGTGCGGGCGCGAACCCCGAACAACTGTTCGCCGCCGGCTACAGCGCGTGCTTCATCGGCGCGATGAAGTTCGTCGCGGCGCGCGACAAGATCGCGATCCCCGCGGACGCGGCGATCGAAGGCAGCGTCGGCATCGGCGCGATCCCGAACGGCTTCGGCATCGAAGTCGAGCTGAAGATCTCGTTGCCGGGCCTCGATCGCGACATCGCGCAAACGCTGATCGACCGCGCGCACGTCGTCTGCCCGTACTCGAACGCGACGCGCGGCAACATCGACGTCACGCTCACGCTCGTCCAATAAGTCGCACTGCCAACCATTCATCGCCATTCGAAGATTCGACCAAGGAGTCGCACCATGAAGATCGTCAAGCCGCTGCTGATCGCCGCCGCCGTTGCAGCCGCCCTGTCCACCGCGCCTGCCGCGTTCGCCGCCGGCGCCGATGCCGTCGGTCCCGACGCGAAGACGAGCGCGTTCCTCGCCGCGCTGAACGGCCAGAAGGGCCCGGGCCTCGAAACGTTGAGCCCCGCGAAGGCGCGCCAGGTGCTGGTCGACGCGCAGAACGGCGTGAAGGTCGATCTGTCCGGCATCGACGTGTCGAACCGCACGATCGAACAGGACGGCCTGTCGGTGCCGGTCACGATCGTGCGCCCGCAAGGCGTGACGGGCACGCTGCCGGTATTCGTGTTCATCCACGGCGGCGGCTGGGTGCTCGGCGATTTCCCGACGCACGAGCGCCTCGTGCGCGATCTCGTCGTGCAGTCGGGCGCCGTCGCGGTATTCGTGAACTACACGCCGTCGCCGGAAGCGCGTTATCCGGTCGCGATCAACCAGGCGTATGCGGCGACGAAGTGGGTGGCCGCGCACGGCGCGGAGATCGGCGTCGACGGCAGCCGCCTCGCGGTGGTCGGCAACAGCGTCGGTGGGAACATGTCGGCCGTCGTCGCGCTGATGGCGAAGGACAAGGGCGGCCCCGCGATCCGCTTCCAGGGGCTGATGTGGCCGGTCACGGACCACAATTTCAACACGGGTTCGTACAACGCGTATCAGCAAGGCCACTTCCTGACGCGGCCGCTGATGAAGTGGTTCTGGGACGCCTATACGAAGAACGAAGCGCAACGCAACGAGATCTACGCATCGCCGCTGCGCGCGAGCGTCGCGCAGTTGAAGGGGCTGCCGCCCGCGCTGATCCAGGTCGCGCAGTTCGACGTGTTGCGTGACGAAGGCGAAGCGTACGGCCGCAAGCTCGACGCGGCCGGCGTGGACGCGACGACCACGCGCTACGACGGCACGATCCATGACTTCGGCCTGCTGAACGCGCTGGCCGACGATGCGCCGACGAAGGCCGCGACGAAGGCGATGGCCAATGAAATCGCGACGCGGCTGAAGTAACGCGGTCGACGGCCATTCGAACTTGAACGACAGGACGGCGGGCACGTTGCCCGCCGTTTTTGCGTGCGGGCGTTTCGTTCATGCCCGGCAGCGTGTCGATCACCCAATCGCGCCCGGCCGCCGGCATTGTTGGTACGATCGCGCGTATCGTTCACGCCGGCGTCGCCAGCCGCCGGCTCATCGGCCGCGCTTGCACGGCAGCGCGGCCACGTTCGGGAGAAGCGGTTCATGTTGCAGGCGTTCGCGGTCTTGCTGATCTTCCAGTGTCTCGGGGAAGGCGTGTCTTATCTGTTCGGCTTGCCGGTGCCGGGCCCCGTGATCGGCATGCTGCTGCTGTTCGGCTTCGTGATGCTGCGCCCGCAGGCGGCCGATGCGATCGAGCCGACCGCGCTCGAGCTGCTGCGTCACCTGTCGCTGCTGTTCGTGCCGGCCGGCGTCGGCATCATGGTGTCGGCCGACCGCGTGCGCGGCGACGCGGCCGCGGTCGTCGTCGCGCTGGCCGTCAGCACCACGCTCGCGATCGCGGTGACGGCGCTCGTCACGCGCGCGTTGCTGCGGCGCCAGCGCCGCGCGGGCGGCACCGCGGAGGGTGCGCAATGACGGCGTTCCCGAAGCTTGGCGCGATCTGGGTCTATCTCGCCGCGAGCCCGCTGCTCGGCCTGACCATCACGCTGGTCGCGTATCTGTTCGCGCAGGCCGTCTATGCGCGGGCGCGTTTCAATCCGCTCGCGAATCCGGTGCTGATCGCGGTCGCGATGATCGTCGTGCTGCTGACGCTCACGCATACGCCGTATCCGACGTATTTCGAAGGTGCGCAGTTCGTCCATTTCCTGCTCGGCCCCGCGACCGTCGCGCTCGCGCTGCCGCTGTACCGCCAGTGGTCGAAGCTGCGGCGCAGCGCGCTGCCGCTGCTCGTCGGCCTGCTCGCGGGTTCGCTGACGGCGATCGTGTCGGCGGTCGGCATCGCCGCGCTGTTCGGGGCGTCGCACCAGACGATCGCGTCGCTCGCGCCGAAATCGGCGACGACGCCGATCGCGATGGCCGTCGCCGCCGAGATCGGCGGCATTCCGTCGCTCACCGCCGTGCTCGTGATCTCGACCGGGATCTTCGGCGCGGTGTGCGCGCGCGGCATCCTCAATCTGCTGCGGATCGACGAGCCGGCCGTGCGCGGCTTCGCGCTCGGCGTCGCGTCGCACGGGATCGGCACCGCGCGCGCGTTCCAGGTCAGCGAGGAAGCCGGCGCGTTCGCCGGGCTCGGCATGGGGCTGAACGGCGTGCTGACGGCATTCGCCGTACCGGTCCTGCTGCCGGTGCTGTCGCGCTGGATCTGAGCGTCGGCCCGCGCCCGCCCCGGGTATCGGTTTCCCCGATGGCGCGGACGGCACGCCGAAAGGGCGGCGCACCCGGCGCGCATGTATCGTTGACGTTATCAGGACAATTCAGGAACGCACACGGACATTTGCGCGCCGATCGGCTAACGTTGCATCGGCGCCGTTGTCGCAAGCCATCGCGTGCACGCCGGTGTCCGACCCACACTCAACAATCGACAAGGAGATCGGCCATGAAGCAGTCTCGCGTGGTTTCGGTGGCAGTAGCAGTAGCGGCGTCGTTCGGTCTGTCGTTGACCGCCGCGCCGGCGGCATACGCGCAGGACGCGGCGGCGTCCGCGCCGACGCAGAAGCAGCTCGCCAAGGCGCAGAAGAAGGCGGCGCGCAAGGCGGCCCGCGCGCGGCACGCGTCGGACCTGAAGGCGATCGGCACCGGCAGCGGCTACCGGTTGACCGGCGATCAGAGTAACTATCCGCAGAATGCCGTGCAGAAGGCGCCCGCGACGAACGCGGCGCCGGCCGCGCCGGCTTCGGGCCAGTAACGGTCGAACGCGTGGCACAGCACGAACGGCGCCGGTCGAACCGGCGCCGTTCGTTCATCTGCGGAAGGGCGGGACAGCAGGACGGCGGGCCCGCGAGCCCGCCGCGTTACGACGCGAGCTTGCTCGCGAGTTCCGCCACGTGCTTGCCCTGGTAGCGCGCGATGTCGAGTTCGTTCGCGCTCGGCTGGCGGCTGCCGTCCGCGCCCGCGAGCGTGGTCGCGCCGTACGGCGTGCCACCGGTGATTTCGTTCATGTTGACGAGGCCGCTGCACGCATACGGCACGCCCACGATCACCATCCCGTGATGCAGCAGCGTCGTGTGGAACGACGTGATCGTCGTTTCCTGGCCGCCGTGCTGCGTGCCGGTCGACGCGAACACGCTGCCGATCTTGCCGACGAGCGCGCCTTTCATCCATAGGCCGCCGGTCTGGTCGAGGAACGTGCGCATCTGGCCGGCCATGTTGCCGAAGCGGGTCGGCGTGCCGAAGATGATCGCATCGTAGTCGGCGAGTTCGTCCACCGTGGCGACCGGCGCGGCCTGGTCGACCTTCACGCCGATCGCGCGGGCCTGGTCGACGGGGATCGTTTCCGGCACGCGTTTGAGCGTGACCTCGACGCCGGGCACCGATTTCGCACCCTCAACGATGTGCTGCGCCATCGTTTCGACGTGCCCGTAGGACGAGTAGTACAGAACGAGAACCTTGGCCATGTTGCGAATCTCCGATTAAAAGGGCCCCGCGGTCAGCGGGGCCCGGTTTCCCGAACGGGCATCACGCCCATTCGGCCGTCACTTCGACCGGACGCAGATCGAACACCAGCACCTCGGCGTCCTTGCCGTCGGCGATCGTCAGCGCCTGTTCGCCGCGGATGCGTGCGCCGTCGCCTTCGCCGAGCGTCACGCCGTTGACCGTCACGCTGCCGCGCGCCACGTGCACGTAGGCAAAGCGGCTCGGATCAAGTTCGAGCGTAGTGCTTTCGTCGCCGTCGAACAGGCCCGCGTAAATCCGGGTGTCCTGCCGGATCTTCAGCGAACCGGCATCGCCGTTCGGCGACACGACGAGGGCGAGCTTGCCGCGCTTGTCGTCGGCCGCGACATTCGTCTGCTGATAGCGCGGCTCGGCGCCCTTTTCGGCCGGCCCGACCCAGATCTGCAGGAAGTGGACCGGCGTGTCCGGCGAGTGGTTGAACTCGCTGTGGCGCACGCCCGTGCCGGCGCTCATCAGTTGCACGTCGCCCGGCACGATCACCGAACCGGTGCCCATCGAGTCCTTGTGTTCCAGCGCGCCGTCGAGCACGTACGACAGGATTTCCATGTCGCGGTGCGGGTGCGTGCCGAAGCCGCGGCCCGGGGCGACGCGGTCGTCGTTGATCACGAGCAAGTCGGAGAAGCCGACTTGCTTCGGATCGTAGTAATTCGCGAACGAAAACGTATGACGGGAGCTGAGCCAGCCATGCTCCGCACGGCCACGTTGGTTTGCTGCACGGATATCGATCATGATTTTTTGTCCTTGAAGTCGCCGGACCTCGGAAGTGGGCTCGGCTGTTCGTTGAGATGAATCTTAGGTCAATCGATTTGACAAATAAATCGCTGCAGAGATAATGACTGTCGCTCTGGAGTGGACAATATGGAACTCAACGACCTGAGGATCTTCGTCGCGACCGTCGACGCAGGCAGTTTCACGGCGGCGGCCGATCAGCTGATGCTGTCCAAGCAGTTCGTCAGCCGGCGCACGATGGCGCTGGAGGCGTCGCTCGGCGTGCGGCTGCTGCATCGCAATACCCGCAATCTCGCGGTGACCGAATCGGGGCAGGAGTTTTATGCGCGCGCGCAGCGGATCCTCGCGGAGATCGCCGACGCCGAGCAGGCGATGTCGGTGCGCAGCACCGAGCTGCATGGTTCGCTGAAGATCAGCGCGCCGCTGTCGTTCGGGATCACGCACGTGTCGCCGCTGATCGCCGAATTCCTGTCCGCGCACCCGGCCGTGCGGCTGAACCTCGACCTGACCGACCGGCGTGTCGACCTGATCGGCGAGGGTTTCGACCTCGTGCTGCGGATCGGCTCGCTCGAGGATTCGACGCTGATCGCGCGTCCGCTCGGCGCGTGGCGGATGATCGCGTGCGCGAGCCCCGCTTACCTGAAGCGGCACGGCACGCCGCAGACGCCGGCCGATCTCGCCGGCCACACGTGCGTGCTGTACGGGCGCGAGCGGCGGGTCGGCTGGGAGTTCCGCGTCGACGGCGCGGCGCGCACGTTCGACGTGCAGGGGCCGCTCGTCGCGAACAACGGCGAAGTGGTGCGCGACGCCGCGATCGCGGGGCTCGGCATCGCGCTGCTGCCGCACTTCATCGTCGGCGCGGCGCTCGACAGCGGCGCGCTCGTACCGGTGCTCGACGCGTACGTGCCGCCGCCGATCACGCTCAATGCGGTGTTTCCGCAGCACCGGGAAGGGTTCGTCACGCTGCGCACGTTCATCGGGTTTCTCGCGGAACGGCTCGGGGAGCCGGCCGGGGCGGAGGCGAGCGCGGCGGGCCGGGTACGGTAGCCGGCCGCGTGCAGTGAATGGGGCGCGTAATCTCTGCAGAATTTGCGGAGATTATTGAGTGGTGCGGCGAATGGGTGGATAATCTCCGCATCATGAGCGGAGATTACACCTTCATCTGGGAATCGGCCGACTGGCCGGCATGGCGCTTCGACCTTCCGGGCCTCGCCGCGCCGCTCGCCGACGTCAGCCGTGCGCAAGGCATGCTGGTCGGCCGACTGGCGGATGTCGGCCTGACATTGCGCGACGAGGCGAGCCTGGCCGCGCTGACGGAGGACGTCGTCAAGACCAGCGCGATCGAGGGCGAGAACCTGAATGTCGCATCGGTCCGGTCGTCGATCGCGCGCCGGCTCGGGGTCGACATCGGCGCGCTGGCGCCGGTCGATCGCCACGTCGAAGGCGTCGTCGACATGGTGCTGGATGCGACGACCCATTCGGCCGCACCGGTCACCGAAGCGCGGCTGTTCGGGTGGCATGCCGCGCTGTTTCCGACCGGCTATTCGGGGCTGTCGCGGATCACGGTCGGCGAATGGCGCACGGATGCGAGCGAGCCGATGCAGGTGGTCTCCGGGCCGATCGGCCGGCAGCGCGTGCATTTCGAGGCGCCGCCGGCCGTACGCCTGACGCACGAGATCGAGCGCTTTCTCGCGTGGCTCAACGCGCCGCCGGCCGAGCCGTTGCTGATCCGGGCCGGGCTCGCCCATCTGTGGTTCGTCACGCTCCACCCGTTCGACGACGGCAACGGTCGTATCGCGCGCGCGCTCGGCGATCTGGTGCTGGCGCGCGCGGATCGAAGCCCGCAGCGTTTCTACAGCCTGTCCGCGCAGATCCAGCGCGAGCGCAACGCGTATTACGACGTGCTGGAGCGCACGCAGCGCGGCTCGCTCGACGTCACCGAGTGGCTCGCGTGGTTTCTGGATACGCTGGGTCGGGCCATCGATCATGCGCACACGACGCTCGATGCGGTGCTGATCAAGGCGCGCTTCTGGCAGCGATGCGCGGGCGTCGCGCTGAACGAACGCCAGGTCAAGGTCATGAATCGCCTGCTCGACGGCTTCGAAGGGAAGCTGACGACCACCAAGTGGGCCGCTCTCGCGAAATGCTCGCAAGACACGGCGCTGCGCGACATCACGGAACTCGTCCAGCAGCGCATGTTGCGGCGCTCGGCGTCCGGCGGGCGGAGCACGAGTTATGAGTTGGTGCCGTTCGACGGGTGACGTCATTGTCGGCTCGTCTCGTCCTGCGCGCGAAAGGCGTCATGTGCGTGGCCGATGCAGCCGGTGCGATTGCCAGACGTGTGTGGCAGGTTGCGGCGCATCCGGTTCTCGTCGATGGAAGACGGCGGGCCCGCCACGCGTGACGGCGATCGCGTGATCGTGTGCGTCGGGATCATCGGTCGCGTGACGGAAACTGCGTTGCGCGACGGTATCGTGCGTTGCACTGCGGCAGGGTCGCCGACATTGGTTGCGACAACATCGAACGTCGATTGATCGGCGTCGCGCATTCGGGTTACGCTTCGCCGGGCGGCGCCATGCGTCGCATGCCGGGCCGGGCGTTTTTACCTCGAATGTCGCGTGCACGTAGCTTCTACGGATGCGCGACCCAGCGACGATCAAGCCGATGAGAACCCAGAACCAATCGAATGCGCGCGAGCGCGCTGCACGTGGCGCAAGCGGCAAGCGGAGCACGTACCTGTCATCCGTCGCGGCCGCCGTGCTGCTGATGTGGCTGCCGCCCGTCGCGCATGCGGCCGGCTTCGACTGCGCGAAGGCCGCGTCGCCGACCGAGAAAACGATCTGTGCGGACACTGCGTTGTCGAAGCTCGACGGCGATCTGTCGACGGCGTGGAAGAAGGCGCTCGCGAAGGGCGGCGATACGGCCGCGCTGAAGGCCGCGCAATTGAAGTGGCTCAAGCAGCGCGACCAGTGCGGCAGCGATGCGTCATGCCTGGGCGACCGCTACCGCGAACGGCTCGCGAGCCTGAACGGTACGCCGCTGGCGGCCGATCGCTGGCAGCAGACGTGGTATCTCGACAGTGATAACCCATCGTTCGGCGGCGTGCTGACCTTCACCGGTACCGCGCCGCGTCTTCATTTCGAGTTGGGCGCCAACAACGGCGCGAATACCGGCGGGCTCGACGGCGATATCGAATTGCGCGGTGACAGCGGCACGTTTCGGCACGATCAATGCCAGCTCGATTTCAGCCGCAAGGGCGCCCGCGTGCATGTCCAGCAGCACGGTGGAGATGGCGAGTGCGGCGCCGGCTCGGGCGTCGTCTATACGGGCGACTATGTAACGGCGTCGCACGCGCAGGCGAAGCCGCCGGCGGATCTCGTGAGCCTGAACGTGCTGGCCAATGCGCAGCAGAACGCGACCGCGCACAAGCTGCTCGGCGCCGACTATCAGACCCTCGTCGACATGGTCAACTACAGCGCCGACCAGAAGGACCTCGACGGCCTCAACGCACACGTGACGTCGTACTGGGTGCGCGGCATTGCGACGACGAACGCGGCGATCGTGATGCACCGCGGCACCGATCTGTGGATCGGGCTGCTCGTGTTCGATGCGAAGAACAACGTCCGGATGCGTTACTACTCGAACGTGCCCGCGTGGAAGAAAACGGTGCCGAAGACGATCCGCGCGTGGCATGACAATCTCGACAAGACGCTGCCGATCGACGTGATGCAGTAAGCGGGTGCTGCCCCGCTATGTCTTGCTCTTGCGCGCCGTGCGCGTCTGCGCCGGCGCCGGCGCCGCGGCGGATTCCCGTATGCGCAACTCGGGCTGGACCGCATGGCCGGACCCCGTGGCGCCGTTTTCGAGCGCGTCGAGCAACGCATGCGCAGCTTGACGCCCGATCGCGTCGGTGTCGACCCACATCGTCGTCAGCGGCGGCTGGATCTCGCGCGCGAGCGCGATGTCGTCGAACCCGGTGATCGACAACTGCGCGGGCACGTCGATGCCGAGCGCCTGCGCTTCGAGCAGCGCGCCTAGCGCGAGCGCGTCGTTGCCGCAGATCACGGCGGTCGGCCGCGTCGCCGCGTCGCTGCTGGCGATCGCGCGCAGGCTCGCGCGCCCGAACGCGATCGTGGCCGCGCCTTCGTGCTGATGCACGGGGCGCACCGCGAGCCCGTGCGCGGCCAGCGTGTCGTGAATGCCGCGCAGCCGGGCCTGCACGCGGTCGTTGTCTGTCGACGGCTGCATGATGATCGCGAAATCGCGATGACCGAGATCGAGCAGGTGCGTGGTGAGCCGCGCGAACGCCGCGCGGTTGTCGAAGCCGATGCAGCAGTGCGGGCTGTCGTCGCGGTACGCATACGTGACGACGTACGGCACGCGATGCATCGCAAGGAGTTCGAACAGTTCCGCCGGATACGCCTCGCCGACCAGCGACACTGCTTCCACGCCGCGCGACAGCATCGCGCGCACCTGCGCGAGCGCCTGCGCGGGGTCGTAGTTCGAGCAGCCGAGGAACAGCGTGATGCCGTGCTCGGCCATGACCGTCTGCATGCCGGCGACCTGCGACGCGAACACCTGGTCGTCGAGGGTCGGAATGATCGCGCCCGTGATGTGGGTGCGCGTGGACGCGAGCGCGCGGCCGGCCGCATTCGGGATCCAGTTCAGTGCGAGCGCCGCGTCGCGCACGCGCTGCTGCACGTCGGCCGACACCTTGCCGGGATCGTTGTACACGCGCGAGACGGTCGCGGTCGACACGCCGGCCAGTTTCGCGACGTCGCCGAGCACCGAGCGGCCGCTGCCGCGGCGTGCGCGGGGCGTGCTCATCGGTTGCCTCCGCACGTGGCAACCGTGCCGCTGCCGTGTGCCGTCAGAAGCGTCATTGGCGTCATTGGCGTCATTGTTTACCCTCGATTCATGATGGCCCGCTTGCATTCTCGATCGAGCCTGCCAGAATGTAAGCGCTATCTTGCTGCTGATTCCCTATTATGTCAGACACTTTTCCAATCCGTATGGCGAAATTTTTCGAGACGACGGCCTTTTCGGTCATTTTGTCGGTCGCAAATGTAAGCGGTTACATCAAGCAATGAACGGCATCCCGTCACCGCGTATCGCCGTCGTCGGCAGCGTCAACATCGATCTCGTCACGCGCGCGCCGCGCCTGCCGGTGCCGGGCGAGACGCTGCTCGGCACGACGTTCGAGACCGTTCACGGCGGCAAGGGCGCGAACCAGGCGGTGGCGGCCGCGCGCCTCGGCGCGTCGGTCGCGATGATCGGCTGCGTCGGCGACGACGCGTTCGGTGCGCGCCTGCACGCCGCGCTGGCGGCGGAGCGCATCGACGTGACGCACCTGCACCGGATCGGCGGCACGGCGACCGGCGTCGCGACGATCACGGTCGACGACGGCGGTGCGAACAGCATCGTCGTCGTGCCGGGCGCGAACGCGTGCGTCGATGCCGACCGGATCGACGCGGCGCGCGACGCGATCGCCGAGGCCGCGCTGCTCGTGTGCCAGCTCGAAGTGCCGGTCGCCACCGTGGCGCGCGCGATTGCCTGCGCCGCCGCGCATCACACGCCGGTGCTGCTCAATCCCGCGCCCGCGCAGCCGCTCTTCGATGCATTGCTGGCGCGGGTCGACTATCTCGTCGTCAATGAAACCGAGGCCGAGTCGCTGACCGGCATCGCCGTCGGGGACGACGTGTCGGCCGCGCGCGCCGCCGAGGCGCTGTGCGCGAAGGGCGCCGGCAACGTGCTGGTCACGCTCGGCGCGCGCGGCGTCTGCTGGCGCGGCAGCGCAGGCAGCGGCCATCCTCGTGCGATCGCGGTGGCGGCCGTCGATACGACCGCGGCCGGCGACACGTTCGTCGGCGGGTTTGCAGCCGCGCGGGCCGGCGGCGCGTCGATGGACGACGCAATCGGCTTCGGCCAGCGGGCGGCCGCGATCGGCGTCACGCGCCACGGCGCGCAGACGTCGATCCCGACGCGCGACGAGGTCATACGGTCGGACACCTGAATTCCGCATGCGACGGAACGGCCGAACCCGGCCCCTATCAGTGACATGGAGACAATCGACATGAACGACAACCCATCTGTTCCGCACGCGCCGCCCCGGATCCGGCGCGGTCAACGCATCGCGCTCGCGCTGTTGATGGCGAGCGGGATCGTCAACTATCTCGATCGCGGCACGCTGGCCGTCGCAAGTTCGGCGATCCGCGGCGATCTCGGCTTGTCGCTCGCGCAGATGGGGCTGCTGCTGTCGGCCTTCTCATGGAGCTATGCGCTGTGCCAGTTTCCGGTCGGCGGGCTGGTCGACCGCATCGGCCCGCGCCGGCTGCTCGGCATCGGGCTGATCGTCTGGTCGTTCGCGCAGGCGTCGGGCGGCCTCGTGTCCACGTTCGGGTGGTTCATCGTCGCGCGCATCGTGCTCGGCATCGGCGAGGCGCCGCAATTCCCGTCGGCCGCGCGCGTGGTGAGCAACTGGTTTCCGCTGCGGGCGCGCGGCACGCCGACCGGCATTTTCAATGCCGCGTCGCCGCTCGGTACCGCGCTTGCGCCGCTGCTGCTGTCGGTTCTCGTGGCCTCGTTCCATTGGCGCTGGGCGTTCGTCGTGACCGGGGCGCTCGGTCTCGTCGTCGCCGTCGTGTGGTTCGCGCTGTATCGCGATCCGGTGCGCGCGCAACTATCTACCGCCGAGCGCAATTATCTCGATGCCGATGCGCAAAGCGTCGCCGCCGCGCCGAAACTGACCTTCGTCGAATGGCGCAGCCTGTTCTCGCACGGCACGACCTGGGGGATGCTGATCGGCTTCTTCGGCTCCGTGTACCTAAACTGGGTGTACCTCACCTGGCTGCCGGGCTACCTGACGATGGAGCGGCACATGAGCCTGATTCGTACCGGATTCGCCGCATCGGTGCCGTTCCTGTGCGGGTTCGTCGGTTCGCTCGTCGCCGGCTGGCTGTCGGATTTCGTCACGCGCCGCAGCCGGTCGCCGGTCGTGAGCCGGCGCAACGCGGTGGTGGCCGCGATGCTCGGAATGGTCGCGTTCACGATTCCGGCCGCGCTCGTGCAGAGCAATACGGTTGCGCTCGCATGCATTTCGGTCGTGATCTTTCTCGCGAACGCGGCGTCGGCGTGCTCGTGGGCGCTCGCGACGGCGGCCGCACCGCCGAGCCGCATCGCGTCGCTCGGCGCAATCCAGAATTTCGGCGGCTTCATCGGCGGTGCGCTGGCGCCGATCCTGACCGGCATCATCGCGCAGAAGTGGTCGTTCGTGCCCGCGCTGCTCACCGCGGCGGCGATCGCGTTCGCCGGCGCGATGGCCTATCTGCTGCTCGTGCGCAAGCCGATTCCCGAACAGGCCGCGAACGCCGCGCCCGGACCGTTGCCGGCGTGATCGTGCAGCCTGCATTCGCATTCACTGAAGGAAGGAGAAACCGATGCAACATCCGCAGCAATCGAACGTGACCATCGAGGGGATCGTGCCGGTGATGCTGACGCCGTTCGACGACGCCGGCGCGATCGACTACGCCGGGCTCGAGCGGCTCATCGAATGGTATCTGGCGCACGGCTCGGATGCGTTGTTCGCGGTCGCGCAATCGAGCGAGATGCAGTTCCTGAGCCTGGCCGAACGCGCGGCGCTCGCGCGCTTCGTGGTCGAGCGCGTGGCCGGGCGCGTGCCGGTCGTCGCGTCGGGCCACATCAGCGACGATCTCGACGCGCAGGCTGCCGAGCTGTGCGCGGCGGCCGAATCCGGCGCGCAGGGCGTCGTGCTCGTGACCAACCGGCTCGATCCGCAACGCAAGGGCAGCGCCGCGTTGCTCGACCATCTGCACCGGTTGCTCGCGCGACTGCCGTCGGATCTCCCGCTCGGCCTGTACGAATGTCCGGCGCCTTACCGGCGGCTTCTGTCGGATGACGAACTGCGCGCGTGCATCGACACGGGTCGGTTCGTGATGCTGAAGGACGTGAGCTGCGATCTCGCGACGGTGAAGCGGCGCGTCGCGCTTGCCGAGGGATCGCCGCTGAAGATCCTGAACGCGAACGCCGCGATCGCGTGGGACGCGATGAAGGCTGGCTCCGCCGGTTTCAACGGCGTGTTCACGAACTTCCATCCCGATCTCTACCGGTGGTTGCGCACGCAAGGCGAGTCGAATCCGGCGCTCGCCGACGAACTGTCGACGTTCCTCGTCGTCTCGGCGGTCTCGGAGGCGTTGGGCTACCCGGCGCTCGCGAAGCTGTATCACCAGCGGATCGGCACGTTCGGGTCGATCAAGTGCCGGGCGATCGACTACGACGTGCGCGAACGCTTCTGGGCGCTCGACGCGGTGCTCGACAAGATCGTCGCCGGTACCGAACATTTCCGCCGGCGGATCGCTGCGTTGTAACGGAGGACGCGTGTCACGCCAGTGGCGTGGCACGCGATCGCATCGCGTGCTGAGCACGTGGCCCGCACGCTCGTTGCCTGCTGGAACGATCCGTCTTGCACGTTGCGTCGCAATCGCGGCGCCATCCAAACATCGCGATTCCCATCACGCCGGTGGCGGCAACGCGTACCGTCATACCGCTGCGCCGCCGTACCGCCGGCTGTCATTCGACGGCCATTCACCCCATCACGAACGCGAACCGCCCGAGATCCGCGAGCGCGGTGTCGACTATCAACTGATTCCGTAACGTAAAGGAGCTTCATCTTGCTGACAGACGGAGGCGGCGGCTTGCATGGCCAGCAGACGTCGTGTGACGGATCGATCCTCGCCGATTGTCTACTAATTCGAGACAGCGAATCATGTTTTGGCATATTGATGATTTCAGGCGTGACAGTAGACTGCACCCGTGCTTCGCCAGAACCGGTCCGGAGCGTGCCGCCAGTCGCGGCGCCACCGGACGGATTCTTCGGTGGCAGGCCAGATGGCTTGCCGTCCGATTGCGCGAAGAGCGATCCGTTGCCGGCATCGCGCGCCGATCGAGCGCGCAGCGGCACCGGACGCATCAAACCGTCAATTCAAGGGTGATTGCTATGCGTTACGTTTCGCTGGAGTCGAAGAAGGACGAGCTGCTGCTGGCCGCTCGCGTGCTGATGATGATCCTGTTCGTGCTGTTCGGCTGGCAGAAGCTGACCGGTTTCTCGGGCACGGTCGCGTACATGGCGTCGACCGGCAACCCGGCGCCCGAGCTGGCGGCCGCGATCGCGGTGGCGGTCGAGCTGGTGGGCGGCGTGCTGATCGCGATCGGCTTCTATACGCGTCCGCTCGCGCTGGCGTTCGCCGCCTATACGCTCGCGACCGCGCTGATCGGCCATCGCTACTGGGCGCTGCAGGGAATGGAGCAGTACATGGCGATGATCAACTTCTACAAGAACGTGAGCATCATCGGCGGGCTGCTGTTGCTCGCGTTGAGCGGGCCGGGGCGGTATTCGGTCGACCGGAAGTAACGCAGGGCGACGTTTCCGTTCGGTATCGGGAGCCCGGCGCGCGCGAGCGCGCCGGGTTTTGCCTTTTCGGGCGACGGAGAGATCGGTGCACATGTTCGCGACCGGATGCGAGCCAGTAGACCGAAGCGTTGCGCGGCGATCGTTCCTGCGATTCAATAGGCTCGATAATCCATTCGCTTCCCGTGATTGATCGCACCGATGCCAAACCCATCTCCGTCGACCCTGCACAAAACCATCCTCCTCATCGGCGCCTCCGGCCTGCTCGGCCGCGCGGTTGCGGCCTCCCTGGCTCGCGAATCGTCGCTGACGCTGCTGGCAACCATCCGGAACCCGCAAACCGCCGGCGCGAAACTGCTCGCGTTGCCGCCGGAAAACGTCGCCGAGCTCGACGTTCTCGATCAGCCGTCCCTAGAACGCGTTTTCGAAACTCACCGACCGGCAGCGGTGATTCTCTGCGCCGCCGAACGCCGCCCCGACGTCTGCGAACGCGACCCGGCCGCCGCCCGCGCCATCAACGTCACCGCACCGGCCCGCGTCGGCGCGCTTGCCGCGCGATACGGCGCATGGACGCTCGGCATCTCGACCGACTACGTCTTCGACGGCAAGGCAGCCCCCTACGGCGAGGACGCCGCCCCGAACCCGCTGAACATCTACGGCCGCACCAAACTGGAAGGCGAGGCCGCGCTGCTGGCCGCCTCGCCGCTGTCGTGCGTGCTGCGCCTGCCGCTGCTCTTCGGCCCGATCGCCGACTGGAGCGAATCGGCCGTCACGAGCCTCGTGCCGGCCGTCGTCGCGTCGGCGCGGCCGGGCGCCGACGCGGTCGGCATGGACGCATGGGCGATCCGTTACCCGACCTACACGCCCGACGTTGCGCAGGTCATCCGCGACCTGACGCTGCGCCATCTCGCGGGTGAATCCGTCACGGGCATTCGCCATTGGTCGAGCGAGGAGCCGATGACGAAGTACGACATCGCGCAGCGAATCGCGGCCGCGCTCGGCATCGACGCGTCGCTCGCGCCGATCGCCCAGCCGACCGACGCGACGCCGCGCCCGTACGACTGCCATCTGGATGCCGCGCGCGTGCGCGCGCTCGGGATCGATTACGCGACGCCGTTCGATACTGCGTTGCGGTCCGTGCTGCGCGATGCGCCGCAGGCGCGGTAGGGTCGGCGTCCTTCACGGCTCACGATACCTCGCCGACATCCACTCGCCGATCGTCAGACGTGTTTCACGGTCGAGCGCAGCGGCGATCGAATTCAAAATTTGTCTAGTCATCCTTGAGATTCGATCAGTCGAATTGCACCAAACATGTGCCGGATTTCCCCGCAACGATGCACGCTAGACCCTTGAAATTAGGGGATTTCCCGCGTTTCCGCGGTTTTTATTGACCACGGCTTGCTTCGCTGTTTTTCTTCTTGCATGCTTGTATAGACAAATTCCTGAGGCGGCTTGCTGCACCGAAGGGATGGCGAACCTCAACGCAAGGAGAAATCTCGTGAACGGCAAGCGCATCAAGTGGGCAATCAGGACGATTGGCGTCATCGCGGCTGCGGCGGCCACTCTGGCGGCACCGGTACAGGCCAAGGAATGGAAGACGGTGACGGTCGCGCTCGAAGGCGGCTACGCGCCGTGGAACCTCACGCTGCCGGGCGGCAAGCTCGGCGGTTTCGAACCGGAACTGCTCGCCAACGTGTGCGAGCGGATCAAGGTGCAGTGCAACATGGTCGCGCAGGACTGGGACGGGATGATCCCCGGCCTGCAGGCCGGCAAGTTCGATATCCTGATGGATGCGATTTCCATCACGCCGGAGCGCGAAAAGATCCTGCTGTTCTCGCGTCCGTATGCGGCGACGCCGGCGACGTTCGCCGTCACCGATACGAAGATCCTGCCGAAGGCCGCGCCCGGCGCGCCGATCGTCAAGCTGACGGGCGACGCCAACGCGGACAAGCCGACCGTCGACACGCTGCGCAAGCAGCTGAAGGGCAAGACGATCGGTATCCAGTCGGGCACCGTCTACACGAAATTCATCAACGACAGCTTCAAGGACATCGCGTCGATCCGCGTGTACAAGACGTCGCCCGAACGCGATCTCGATCTGGTCGCGGGGCGCATCGATGCATCGTTCGACGACGTCACGTACTACGCGGCGAACAACGCGAAGAAGGACAACGCATCGATCGTGCTCGCGGGGCCGAAGCTCGGCGGCCCGATCTGGGGGCCGGGCGAGGGCCTCGCGTTTCGCAAGCAGGATGCCGACCTGAAGACGAAGTTCGATACGGCGATCGCCGCGGCGCTCGCGGACGGCACCGTGAAGAAGCTCGCCGACAAGTGGTTCAAGACCGACGTCACGCCGTAAGCGCACGTTCGGTCGCCGCCGCGTAAGGTCGTCGAACGACGCGCGGCGGCATGCATTCAGCGGATTCACTCAACGCATGCAGGGAGGCACGCATGGAGATTCTTGAAATGCTCGGCTTCGGTACCGAAGGCTGGGGCGGTGTGCTGCTTCTCGCCGCATTGATGACGGTCGCGCTGACGCTCGCGGCGCTCGCGGTCGGCGCGGTGATCGGCGCGGCGATCGCGGCGGCGAAGCTGTCGCGCTACCGCACCCTGCGCCTGCTCGGCGATCTGTATACGACGGTATTTCGCGGCGTGCCCGAACTGCTCGTCATCTATCTGTTCTACTTCGGCGGCTCGACGCTCGTGACGGCCGTCGGCCAGTGGTTCGGCGCGGAAGGCTTCATCGGCGTGCCGCCGTTCGTGATCGGCGCGCTCGCGGTCGGGATGATCTCGGGCGCCTATCAGGCGGAGGTCTATCGCGCGGCGGTGCTCGCGGTGTCGAAGGGCGAACTCGAAGCGGCGCGCTCGATCGGCATGCCGCGCAGCATGGTGCTGCGGCGCATCCTGGTGCCGCAGGTGCTGCGCTTCGCGCTGCCCGGCATCGGCAACGTGTGGCAACTGAGCCTGAAGGACTCCGCACTGATCTCGGTCACCGGTCTTGCCGAGTTGCTGCGCACGAGCCAGATCGCCGCCAATTCGACGCACCAGTACTTCGTGTTCTTCGTCGCGGGCGGTGCGCTGTATCTGCTGATGACGGGCTTGTCGAACCGCGTGTTCAACCGGGCGGAAGCGATCGTCGGCCGGTCGTTCCGCCGCAATTTCGCGCGCAACTGACGGAGAACGGGCATGTCCATCGATTTCGCATTTCTCGTCGATACGCTGCGTCAGCTGCTCGCGGCCGTACCGACCACGCTCGGCCTGTTCTTCGCATCGCTCGTGCTCGGCGGCCTGCTGTCGCTCGCGATCGTCACGATGCGCGTGTCGCCGAGCTGGCTGCCGAACCGCTTCGCGCGCGCCTACATCCTGGTGTTTCGCGGCTCGCCGCTGCTGATCCAGATGTTCCTCGTGTATTACGGGCTCGGCCAGTTCGGCGTGATCCGCGACAGCTTCATGTGGCCGGTGCTGCGCGAGCCGTACGTCTGCGCGGTGCTGTCGCTGGCGCTGTGCACGGCCGGCTATACGGCCGAAATCCTGCGCGGCGGGTTGATGGCCGTACCGGTCGGGCAGATCGAGGCCGGCTATTCGATCGGCCTGTCGGGCTTCGCGCTGCTGCGGCGCGTGATCGGTCCGATCGCGCTGCGCCAGTGCCTGCCCGCGTACTCGACCGAGGCCGTGCTGCTCGTCAAGTCGACCGCGCTGGCGAGCCTCGTCACGGTGTGGGAAGTGACGGGCGTCGCGCAGCAGATCATTCAGCAAACCTACCGGACGACCGAGGTGTTCGTCTGCGCGGCCCTCATCTATCTGGGCCTGAACTTCATCGTCGTGCGCCTGCTCGGCGCGCTCGAATGGCGGCTCTCCGGGCACCTGCGTGCGCCG
Organism: Burkholderia sp. AcTa6-5; assembly: GCF_017815075.1. Classification (NCBI taxonomy): domain Bacteria; kingdom Pseudomonadati; phylum Pseudomonadota; class Betaproteobacteria; order Burkholderiales; family Burkholderiaceae; genus Burkholderia; species Burkholderia sp. AcTa6-5. Next base: position 79,582 of record NZ_JAGIQE010000013.1, read on the forward strand.
AAGCCGTCCGGTGCGTCCGCCGCGGCGGCGCGCAATCCTCAGCGCGCCGCCTCCTGAGCGCCCCGTCCTTTCAAAGAGAATCCGATGAACACCACTGCTCCCGTTGCGCTGTCGGTCAGAAACATCCACAAGTCGTTCGGCGATCATCACGTGTTGAAGGGCATTTCGCTCGACGCGCACGAGGGTGACGTCATCTCGATCCTCGGCGCGAGCGGATCGGGCAAGAGCACGTTCCTGCGCTGCCTGAACCTGCTCGAGACGCCCGACGACGGCTCCGTCGCGCTCGCGGGCGAAGAGCTGGCGATGAAGCGCGCGCGCGACGGCAAGCTGCATCCGAGCGACCGGCGCCAGGTCGACCGGATTCGCTCGCAGCTCGGGATGGTGTTTCAGAACTTCAACCTGTGGTCGCACATGACGGTGCTCGACAACCTCGTCGAGGGGCCGCTGCGCGTGCAGAAGCGCAGTCGCGCGGAAGCGGTGGAGGAGGCCGAGGCGCTGCTCGCGCGCGTCGGTCTCGCGGACAAGCGCGGCTACTATCCCGCACACCTGTCGGGCGGCCAGCAGCAACGCGTCGCGATTGCCCGCGCGCTGGCGATGCATCCGAAGGTGATGCTGTTCGACGAACCGACGTCGGCGCTCGACCCGGAGCTGGTCGGCGAGGTGCTGCGCGTGATGCGCTCGCTGGCGGAAGAGGGGCGCACGATGCTGGTCGTCACGCATGAAATGGGTTTCGCGCGCCACGTGTCGAATCGCGTGATGTTCCTGCATCAGGGCGAGGTCGATACGGACGGGACGCCCAATGAAGTGTTCGGCGGGCAGACCTCCGAGCGCTTCCGGCAATTCGCGTCGAGCCACCACGACCGCACCACGAACTGAGGCTGCCATGACCGTATTCCGTGCGGCGCAGCCGCTTGACTGGCGGCAGGTGGCGGCGGTGGCGGCCGGCGAGCCGCTGGCGTTGGCCGACGATGCGCGCGCGCGGGTCGTGGCCGCTCGCGAACTCGTCGACGAGATCGTCGCGCGCGGGATTCGCGCCTATGGCGTCAATACCGGCGTTGGCGCGCTGTGCGACGTGATCGTATCGCCGGCCCAGCAGAGCACGCTGTCGCACAACATCCTGATGAGTCATGCGGTAGGCGTCGGCATGCCGCTCGGCGCGGCCGAAACGCGCGCGATCATCGCGGCCGCGATCAACAACTATGCGCACGGTCATTCGGGTGTACGGGCCGACGTCGTCGAACAGCTCGTCGCGCTGCTGGAGCACGATTGCCTGCCCGAAGTGCCGGCGCACGGCTCGGTCGGGTACCTGACCCACATGGCGCACGTCGCGCTCGTCTGCGTCGGGCACGGCCATGCGCGCCATCGCGGCGAACGCGTGCGCGGCGACGAGGCGCTGCGGCGCATCGGCCGCGAACCGCTCGTCCTCGGTGCGAAGGAGGGGTTGAGCCTCGTCAACGGGACGCCGTGCGTCACGGGGCTGGCCGCGCTCGCGCTGGTTCGCGCCGAACGGTTGCTCGACTGGGCCGACTGGATCGCGGCGATGAGTTTCGAGAACCTCGGCGGGCAGCTCGCCGCATTCGATCCGGCTTCGCTCGCGCTGCGGATTTCGCCCGGTATCGGGCAGGTCGGCGCCCGTTTGCGTGCATTGCTGGCGGACAGCGGCATGCTCGTCGCGGCGAGCGGCCGGCATACGCAGGACCCGCTCAGCCTGCGCACGATTCCGCACGTGCACGGCGCGGCGCGCGACGTGTTCGACGTCACGGCGGAGGTCGTCGATCGCGAACTCGCGTCCGTCACCGACAATCCGATCGTCGCCGGCACGCGGGAGGCGCCGGCCGTGCATTCGCAGGCGCATGCGGTCGGCGCGGGCATCGCGCTCGCGATGGATAGCCTCGCGGCGGCGATGGCCCAGGTCGCCGCGATCGCGGAGCGGCGTCTCGACCGGCTCGTGAATCCGCTCGTCAGCGGGCTGCCGGCGTTTCTTGCCGCGCCGGGCGGCAGTTGCTCGGGGTTCATGATCGCGCAGTACACGGCGGTCGCGCTGGTCGCGCAGAATCAGCGGCTTGCCGCGCCGGCGAGCCTCGACGGCGGTATCACGTCGGGGCTGCAGGAAGATCACCTGTGTCACGCGACGCCGGCCGCGCTGAAGGCGCTCGACATCATTGAGAATACGACGCGCGTGCTCGCGATCGAGCTGCTGGCCGCCGCGCAGGCGTACGACCTGCAGCCGGCCGAAACGGCGCGGGCCGCATCGACCGACGCGCTGTGGCGGCAGGTGCGCGAACGCGTGCCGGCGTATCACGACGACCGGCCGCTCGCGGACGACATCGCGATCGCGGCCGGCATCGTCGCCGGTGCGCCGCCGTCGTTGCAGTGACGACGGTCGAGGACGGGCCGATCACCCCACATTCATCCGGTCGAGGGCGCATGAGCGAAACGGAACGCAGACTTTCCGCACGGCCTGCGAAGGCATCGGTCGACACCGTACCGGCGCGGGCGCTGCCGGCCTATCAGCAGATCAAGCGCTACGTCGTCGAGCGCATCGCGAAGGGCGACTGGAAGCCCGGCGCCGCGATCCCGACCGAGGCGGAACTGGTCAAGGAATTCGGCGTGGCCCGGATGACGGTGTCGCGCGCGCTGCGCGAACTGACGGCCGAGCGCGTGCTGACGCGCATCCAGGGCGCCGGCACGTTCGTCGAGCGCCGGCATTACGAATCGACGGTGCTGGAGATCCGCAACATCGCGGACGAGATCGCCGAGCGCGGCCATCGGCACAGTGCGCGCGTGCTGATGATCGAGCGCAGCGTCGACCCGGATGCGATCGACGCGCTCGGACTGCGCGCGGGGCCCGTGTTTCATTCGCGGATCGTGCATTACGAGGAGGACGAACCGATCCAGTTCGAGGATCGCTACGTCAATCCGGCCTTGTTTCCCGCGTATCTGGAGCAGGACTTCACGATCGAGACGCCGAACCATTACATGGTGCGACTGGCGCCGATCCAGCGCGCGGAGTTCCAGATCTACGCGGAGAAGCCCAATGCGCAGGTGCGCCGGCATCTCGTGATGGAAATCGGTGAACCGTGTCTGCTGCTGCGACGCCGGACGTGGGTCGGCGAGCAGGTCGCCACGTCGGTCAGGCTGTGGCATCCGGCGTCGCGGTTTCATCTGGCGGGCAACATGTAGGGAAGCAGGGTGGCGCTGGGCGGAGCGGGCCGTTTGCCGCTTCGGCCGGCGCGTCGGGAAATCGGGCGACCGCATCGCGATGCCGCCGCGCATCGCGCGTCGTCCGGCTCGATTTGACACCTGGCGTCGTCGCCGATTAAAGTCGCGACGCGGGGCGGCGGGTCAAGCACACGCCCGGAACAGGCAGCCGATGTTCCAGGACTACGGGGCTACCCCGTGGATCAGATCGATACGCCGATGCGTCGCAAGTGCGCATGTTGCGCGTTGCGCAACGACTGCACTCGCAGTACCAGCCACGTTGGCTCATCGTCCCGCCCCTCTTCGTCCATGCACTCATCCCTGCGCGACACCACCCGTACGATTGCCGACGCGATGCTCGCCGGTTCGCCCGAGCGCGACGGCGTCGTTGCGCGGATGGCGGCCGTGCTCGGCGACGCGTCGCCGTGGACGTACGAATGCGCGGACGTCGCGCTCGTCCGCTTCGCCGCGAACTGGGCCGATACCGACACCGACGTGCTCGCGGCGGTCCTTGCCGACGCGCCCGCGTTCGTGCGTGCATGGTATGGCGACCGTCGGCCGGCGGTGATTCGCATCGTGCGGCGCCCGCTGGTCCAGCGACCGCCGCCGGCGCCGCTCGCCGGCTGCGACGTGCCGCAATGGCCGACGCCCGGCGATCTCGCCGGCTGGCTCGGCATCAGCACGCCGGCACTCGACTGGCTGTCCGATCATTGGCGCGTCGATGCGCGCGGCAGCGCCACGCCGCTGCATCACTACACGTACGTCCCGGTCGACAAGCGCAGCGGCGGGTGCCGCCTCGTCGAAATCCCGAAAGGGCGGCTGCGCGAAGCGCAGCGTCGGATCCTGCACGAGCTGCTCGATCGCATCGCGCCGCATGGCGCGGTACACGGTTTTCGCAAGGGGCACGGGATCGTGTCGTTCGCGGCGCCGCATGCGGATCGCGACGTCGTCGTGCGCTTCGACCTCGCGGATTTCTTCGTGTCGGTGCGCGCCGCGCGCGTCCATGCGCTGTTCGCGACGCTCGGGTATCCGGCCGAAGTCGCGCGCACGCTCACCGGGCTGTGCACCAATCGCGTGCCGTCGGCACGGCTGCTCGCGCCGGACCTGCGCGACCGGTTCGACTGGATCGGCCGCCAGCGCTATCGCGAACGGCATCTGCCGCAGGGTGCGCCGACGTCGCCGGCGCTCGCGAACCTGTGCGCGTTCCGGTTCGACATGCGGCTCGCCGCGCTCGCGCGTTCGCTCGATGCGACCTACACGCGCTATGCGGACGATCTCGCGTTTTCCGGCGGCGATGCGCTGGCGCGCGACGTCGAGCGGCTGCAAATCCGGGTCGCCGCGATCGCATTCGAGGAAGGCTTCGCGCTGCAATTGCGCAAGACGCGCGTGATGCCGCGCGGCACGCGGCAGCAACTGGCCGGCGTGGTCGTCAACCGCCATCCGAACCTGGCGCGCGACGCGTTCGATCGCCTGAAGGCCATCCTGACCAACTGCATCCGGCATGGCCCGGCGTCGCAGAATCGCGACGCACATCCGGATTTTCGCGCGCATCTGGCCGGACGCGTCGCGCATGCGACCGCGCTGAATGCGGCGCGCGGCGCGAAGCTGCGCACGCTGTTCGACCGGATCGCATGGGACGCCGGCAGCGAAAACCGCTGAACCGTCGGGCCCGAATCGACTCCGGTCAGCGACTTCTGCAACACGACGCCGCGCACTGCTATCATTCGCGCCATGCCGCGCCCGTGTCAGGGGCGGCGAATCACTTGCCGCCGCCGTTCGTCCCGTGCATGCGTACGCGGCGTGCCGCCCGTTGCCGGCCTGGTCCTGCCTGTCAGTGACGCACGACGTCGTTTGGTGCGCGTCGCGCAAATCATGCCGGCTCAGGTGGACGATTCACCGATTTGACAGCCCCTATAGGCGGAACTTCGTGGTAGGTTCGGCCATCGGAGCTTTTTGCAAAAACATGCCCAAAGAGGATGAATACATGACCCAGGCCCTGCAGGAACTCGAAGCACAACTTCGGGACCTGAACATCAAGCTGTCAGAGGCGAAGCAGAAGGAGAAGCAAGCCGCGCTAGCGGCCTTCAAGGAACAGGTCGAACTGTTGGGAATTTCGCAGCAGGAAGTGCTGAGCGCGCTCGGCTACATCGTCCAGCGCAAGCGCAAGGCGCCTGCCAAGTACTACGATCCGTCGACCGGCCGCTCGTGGTCCGGGCGCGGCCCGCGGCCGAAATGGCTCGAAGGCAAGGATCTCGACACGCTCGCCGTCGACCGCGAGGCGAGGACCTGGTGGCCGGGCGACGATCAGGGCTGAAGCCCGCCGCGCCGCGAGGTCATCCGACGCCGGCCGGTTCGCGCAGGCGGGCCGGCCGGCTGTCTTTCATTCGGTGTCCGGCCTGATCGCGACATCGCCGGCCTCGCCGCCGTACCGGATCGACGTTTTCTCCTTTCCGTTTCCGCGCATTGCCCGCCGTTTCGCGTCCGCCGTCCGGCCAGCTGCGATCACGTCCGCCGATCTCAACCGCCAGCCGGCCCCGGCCGGCTGAAGCGCTGCTCGACCACTTCGGTTCCCCACTGCGTGCCCGCGGATTCGCTCGTCAGCGCAAAGCCGAACGACTCGTATAGATGACGTGCGGCATCGAGCCCCTTGAAGGTCCACAGGTAGGTCTCGCGAAACCGGTGCTCGTCGACGAAACGCATCGCCAGCGTCATCAGCCGACGCCCGACGCCCGAGCCGCGCAACGCGTCGTTGACGATGAACCAGCGCAGGTGCGCGACGCCCGTCGCCGGGTCGCCGTCGATCGCGAGCGACGCGAGCGTCCGGCCGTCTTCCTCGCACAGCCAGAGCGCCTTGCCGTCGGCCGGCAGCGCGCCCGCGAAGGCGGCCAGCTCGGTCGCCACCCGCTGTTCGAAGAACGCGCCGAAACCCCAGTGCTCCGCATAGAAGCGTGCATGCAGGCTCGCGATATCGCCGATGCAGCCCGGCCGATAGCCTTCGCGAATCGACGGCGCATCGGCCGGCGCGACGCTCGCCCTGGCCGCGTTGTCCTGCGCGAGCGCATCGGCATACAGCGCGAGCGAACGCAGCAGCGCCTGCTGGTCGGCCGGCATCATGCGGCGCAGCGCATTCGACACCTGATCGGTCGCGAACGTGTCGATTCTTTTTTGGAGCTTTTTGCCTTCGGCGGTCAGGTACAGCTCGATCGCACGCGCATCCTCGGTCGACACGCGCCGCTCCACGATACCGGCCGCTTCGAGCCGCGCGAGTTGCCGGCTCGTGTTCGATTTGTCGAGCCGCAGGATGGCGCCGAGATCCTTCGCGTTGATGCCGGGCGCCATCCCGATCTCGAGGATCGCATGCACGGCCGACGGCGCCCAGTCGCTGTCGGCCAGCGTCGCGCGCATGAAGCCGAGCTCGCGCACCAGTTTGCGCGAAAAGTCGCGCAGCTCGAGGATGGTTGCGTCGCGCGGCTTGGCCGGTGCGTCGACGAGGTCCATGGTTTGCTCCCGAACGGTTGCGTATCGCAATCAATAATAGTTGTGGGTCGCAACTTGAGCAAGGCGATTTTCACGTGGATCGGTTGTTTCGAGGGGGCGCCTCCGAGCGGCCGATGGCCAGGCGGGCGAGGCGCGTTGACGAGCCGGCGCGACGGGCCGCGACGGGTATTGAAGCGGATGGCCGCGCGCGGCGAAGTGGCCGCATACTGGGCGGCGTTGGCCGACCTGCGAGCAGGGCGCCGATCGACCCATCGATCGACGACTGCCGACCACGGAGATCGCGATGAACAAGCTGCTGCCGATGACGATCGCGTTGCTTGCCGGGAGCGGCATCGGGGCGGTGCCGCTCCACGCGGCCGGCACCATGGACGCGCTGCCATGCAGCGCCGCGCATGCGGCGGACCCGGGCGGCGGGAACGCCGCGATGCCGGACACGTCGGTCCGCAGCTTCTCGACCGCCGGCTGTTCGGGTGAGGTGTTGCAGGGAGACCGCGCCACCGCGACGGTCAACGGCGACAGGGTCGAGTTGCGCGACGGCGTCGTCTATGTGAACGGCCGGTCCTATGGCGCGGTCACGCCCGCGCAGACGGTCGAATACGAGGTCGCGCGCGACCGGCGCACGTTGAAGGTCGACGGGAAAATCCGCACGCCGCTGCGCTGATGCGTACCGATTCGGTAGGCGGCAACCGCTGCGCGGGATGCGGTTGCCGGATCGCCACGCCGGCGCGCGTCTTATTCGACGAGCGTCAGCCGGCCGTCGCTGAGCCGCACTTCGCGCCCCACCCACGCTGCCTCGACGCGCGGCAGCACGGCCGATGGCTTGCGCAGTTCGCGCAGCAGCGTCGCGCCGTGCGACAGCCGGCCGCCCATGCGCGCGATCACCGCCCGGGCGGCCTGGTACTGCGCGTGCCGGCCCGGGTCGAGCGTGTCTTCGAGCAGGATGTCGCGGCCGAGCACGCCCTGCGTGTCACCCGGATAGATCATGAAGCCGGCTGCCTCGTCGGTGCCTTCGCTGCCGTCCTGCCAGAAGCTGCCGTTGCGATCGCGGCGCTCGGGGTGCGGCGCGAACCACGTGTCGCGCTCGGTGGCCGGCATCGCGTGATGCAGGCGGAAGAACACGCGCATCAGATTGTCGCGATACCACTCGCGCACCTGCAGATACCAGCCGCGCATGCCGGGCGCGCCGAGCGCGTGCAGTACGCGAACCGGCAGCGGCCAGTCGGGAAACGGCTGCAGCGGCAGGTCGGCGGCCGGTGGCCGCGCGGTGCCCGGATCGGTTTCCCACGGCAGGCGGTGCGGGCTGTCGTCGAGCTGGCCGTACGCGGTCGGCGGACGCCCCCACAGGGCGCCGCCGCTGCTCGCCAGCGATGACGCGATGCACAGGTTGCCCTGCACGACGAATACGTAGAAGCGCGTGAACCAGTCGGCCAGTTGCTGGCCGTCGGCGCGCCGTTCGACGAGCGTCGCCAGTTCCCGGTCGAAGCGTTCCAGGCCGCGCGCGAGCGTCGGCAGGTGCCCGCGCGCGACGCGCAGCATCCGCCAGAACACCGGCAGCGCACGCAGCAGGCGCAGCGCTCGCCAGCGCAGCGGCGGCGTCGCACCGCCGATCTCGCCGCTGTAGTGGGCGGCCGACACGCCCCAGTCCGAGAGACGCGCGAGGAACAGGTCGTTGTTGATGTACGACGCGCCGCCGTACAGCGCGGTGAACGGTTCGTTGTCGCGCAGCACGCGTGCGTCCCAGCGCGCCATGATGGCCGGGATGCTGCCGGCCGCCCGCCGTTGCGCATATTCGACCAGCCGGCTCGGTTGCGGCGGCAGGATCTCCGCGATGTTCGCGGCGGTCAGGTGACGATGCCAGCCGTAGGTGCTGATCGGACGGTACTGCAGCAGCCACAGCTGCGCACCGTCCCACGCCCATTCGACGTCGCCCGGCACGTAATGGAACGCGCGCAGCACACGTTGCAGGAACGCCCACAGCTGCTGCGCGGTCAGGCCGTGAGCGGTCGCGAACGTGCCGCGCTGCCACGGCTCGCCGAGCCGCGACAGAATCGCGCGCTGCGGGCTGGCCTGCCCGTCGGCGAGCGTTTCCAGGTGGCCTTCGACCCATTCGACCTCGACCGCGAGGTGGCGCACGAACGCGATGCCCGACAGCACGGGCGTGATGAAGCGCTGCACGACGGCTTCCTCGAGGCCGCCGTCGAGCAGTTCTGCCACGCGCGCGGCTGCTTGCGATGCCGGCACGCGCAGGAACGTCGTGTGCCGGCCGGCGTTTGCCGCATCGGCCTGGTCCTCGCCATGGCTCGACGAGCGGACTGCCCACTCGGCGTCGGGCTGGCTCGCGAGAAAGCCGGGCAGGCGCGGATCGTCGGCAGCGGTCAGCGACAGCGCGGGCGGCACCGGCAGCCCGGCCATCGCGGCCAGCGCGAGGCGCCCGCCTTTGGTATGCGCGACGAAGCCCGTGTCGTCGCCTTCGAGCCACTGCGCGAACGCCGCCGGCGCATCGATCCACGGATAGTGTCCCCAGCCGGGCTGCAGCGTGACGGTCAGGTCGGCGCGCGCGAGGATCGCCGACCACGCGGCGGCCTGCCCGACGCCGAGCACCGCATCCTGGCCGCCCCACACGAGTTCGATGCGATCGGTGACCCACTCGAGCAGCGGCAGCGCGGTATCGGCGCGCACGAGATCCCAGTGCGGCACGAACGCGCGGCAACGGGCATAGCCGGCGCCCATGCGGCGATACTGCGCGGGCGTCCAGGTCCGGTTCGAGAACTTGCGGGCGAACAGCGCCGGGTAGTGCGCGAGCAGCCAGTGGATGGTCTTGCGCAGCGGCTTCGGCGCCATCAGTTTCGGCAGGCGCCGCTCCCACAGGAACGCGCCGACCGGGGCGAGCAGCACGCTGCGGCCGAAGTGGCCGGGGCGCCGCTGCAACGCGTGCAGGACCACCAGCGCATTCACGCCGACCGCCATGATCGCGTGCCCGGGTTCGGTCGCGTCCAGCAGCGCCTGCGCATAGGCGGCGAGATCCTCGCACGGCGGCGCGGGATGATCGCCGAAGCCCGGCAGTTCGAGCGGCACGGGGCGATAGCGCCGGAAGTGGGGCAGCGCGTCGTCCCACCAGTCGGCTGCGCTGCCGTTGCCGGCGAGGAGGTACAGGATCGGTTGGCTCATGAAGGCTTCGTCGGTCGACGATCGTCGCGATTGCCGCGGTTGTTGTTGGTATTGCCCGGTGCGAGTGGAATGGAAGCGTGGCCCCGCTCGGATGGATGGTGGGGCATTCTACGCGAGTCGATTTACTTCAATTTGCCGTTTGTTTGGGTCTCGCGCGGCGTCTTGCCGGTCCAGCGCCGATATGCATGACGGAAGCTGCGCGGCTCGCTGTCGCCGAGCCGCTCCGCGATCTCGGCGACCGTCAGCGCGTGATCGTCGAGCAACCGCACGGCGTCGTCGCGACGCACGTCGTCGAGCAGCGACTGGAACGTGATGCCGTCCTTGTCGAGCCGACGGCGCAGCGTGCGTTCGGTCGGGTGCAGCGCATCGGCGAGTGTGCCGCCGATCAGCGTTCTTCCGGATCCGTTGCGGCCGCATCGAGTGCCGCAACGGAACCGGCGGCCGCGCGCCTGCGGATCTCGGAATCGAGGATCAACCGTCCGCGCAGCTTGCCTTTCATCCGCTTCACGTGCTTGGGCGCCTCGGTCATGTGCTCGACCATCAGCGCCCGGACGCGCTCGGCATCGCGCTCGCGCGCGGCCTGCAGGATCGCCTTGTGGATCGACACGTTCGCTTCGCCGAAGCGCTTGTGCTCGACGAGCGGCGTGTCGTTCCGGAACTCGATCAACTGCCGGATCATCTCGTTGATCAGTTCGCAGCTGAAGCGCAGGAACGGATTCGGATTCGCGGCCGCGAGGATGTCGTGGAACGTCGTGTCTTCCTGCCGCTGACGCAGCATGTGGCCGCGATCGTGCACGCTCGACGCGCCGTCGCAGCACGCGATGTTCGCCTCCAGCGCCGCGAAGTCGCGCTCGCTTAGATGCGGCACGGCGCCGGCGGCCAGCTCGGGTTCGAGCAGCTTGCGCACCGTATAGATGTCGTCGATCGTCACGTCCTTGAAGAACAGGTAGTTCTGCAGCAGCTGAAGCGTGCGGTCGAGCGGCACCTCGACGACCATCCCGCCGCCCGACGGCCCCGTCGTGACCTTGATGAGCCCCTGCACCTCAAGCGACTTCAGCGCCTCGCGGATCGTGCTCTTGCTCACCGCGTAGAGCTGCTGCAGCTCGGCCTCGCGCGGCAGGCGGTCACCCGGCTTCAGGTCCTTCTCGGTGATCAGCCGCTTGATCTCCTCGGCGACCAGATCGGCCCGCTTCGGCTGCTTGATTTCGACCGCGAGGCCCGCCCTGGCTCGGTCCATGACCATCTTCACGACTCCTTTGTGTGGCTGCGCGCCGCGTCATCGTCGACGACCGGTGCCGGCGCGGGTACGGAATTTTGCCTGATTGACACCAATTTTGATCAACTCTAGCATCAGGTTCATTCTATTTATCATGATAAATAGGATCAACCGGCGGCGCGCATCCAGGAGTGGCGTGGGCACGGTTTGGCAGTCGGTCGTATCGCGTGTGTCCCCGTTCATGAGGAGCTCAACTTGAATCGCCGAGAACTGTTGAAACTGGCCGCGCTGTCGGCCGTGCCGGGCGCGCTCGGCAGCATGTCGTCCCGGGTCGCGTTCGCGCAGGGCTCGCCCATCCAGCTTGCCTGCCCGGTGCCGATGTCCGGCCCGTTCGCCGCCAACGGCAAGTATGCCGATCTCGGCATGCAGCTCGTCGTCAAGCAATACGGCAAGGTGCTCGGCGCGCCGCTCGCCTATACGGCGCTCGACACCGAGGGCAAGCCTGCGACCGCCGTGCGGCGCGTGCAGGAAATCGCGCAGCAGAAGGGCGTGCGCTTCTTCGCGGGCGGCATCCTGTCGTCCGAATCGCTGGCGATGGGCAAGGAAGTCCAGAAGGCGGACGGCGTGTTCATCACGACGGCCGGTGCGGACGAGATCACCGGCAAGGATTGCAACGCGGCGACGTTCCGCTGGTCGGTGCCGACGTTCGGCGCGATCGAGCAGACGGTGCGCCCGTTGATCCAGATGCTGCCGAAGGCGAAGCGCTGGTACACGATCACGCCGCAATACGTGTTCGGCGACGGCCTGCTGTCGGCCGCGAAGGCGGTCTTCAAGGAGAAGGGCATCGAGCACGTCGGCAACAGCTACCACTCGCTCGCCGAGAAGGAGTTCAGCGGCTACCTGACGAACGCGGCGGCCGCGCAGCCGGACGTGCTGCTGATCCTGAACTTCGGCTCGCAATCGTCGGACACGCTGCGCCAGGCCGTCAGCTTCGGGATGAAGCGCAACTGCACGATCCTGCTCGCATGGGCATCGGGCCTCGAGCAGTTCGAGGCGCTCGGGCCGGACATCTGCGACGGCGTGTATTTCGGCGCGCAGTACTGGCACGGCATCGATTCGCCGCTGAACCGCGATCTCGTGAAGCGCGCGAACGCCGCGTTCAAGGCGAACCCGAACTACAGCCTCGCGGGTTCGTACATCTGCTCGAAGATCCTGATCGACGCGATGGTAAAGGCCGGCAGCGCCGATCCGAAGAAGGTCGTCGCGGCGATGGAAGGGATGAAGTACGACGGCCTCACGGGCCCGGAGGAAATCCGCAAGGGCGACCACCAGGTGCTGAAGAACTACTACCTGCTGAAGGGCAAGCCGAAGGGCCGGATGAAGAATGCGGACGACTATGCCGACATCGTCAGCGCCGGCCAGTCGTTCCTGCCGCTCGACAAGACGGGCTGCAAGCTCGCGTGACGCCGTGCATGCGTTCGCGGCGCATCGCGCGCCGCGGGCGTCCGTTACCTTTCTTTCCGACACGGAAGCCATGAACGTCTATCTGCTGCAGATCGTCAACGGCATCGGCGTGGGCATGCTGTATTTCCTGCTCGCGGTCGGCCTGTCGATCGTGTTCGGCCTGCTGCGCTTCGTGAATTTCGCTCACGGCGCGTTCTACCTGCTCGGGGCGTACCTCTGCTACCAGGCGCTGCAATGGTCGGCGAATTTCTGGGTCGCGCTCGCGCTCGTGCCGCTCGTCGTCGGCGCGTTCGCGTGGATCGTCGAGAAGCTGGTGCTGCGCCACGTGTACGCGCAGCAGCATGAATTCCACATCCTCGCGACGGTCGGGCTCGCGCTCGTGCTGCAGGAGTGCGCGATCCTCGCGTGGGGGCCGCTCGGCGACAACGTGCCGCCGCCCGACGCGCTGAACGGCGTCGTGATCTGGGGCGGCTTCGTCTACCCGAAGTACCGGCTGTTCGTGATCGCGTTCACGGCCGTCCTCGCCGCGTTGCTGTGGTGGGTGCTCGAAGGCACGCGGCTCGGCAGTACGGTGCGTGCGGGCAGCGAGTCGACGGAGATGGTGTCGCTGCTCGGCATCAACGTGACCCGCGTGTTCAGCCTCGTGTTCGCGCTCGGCGCGGCGACGGCCGCGCTGGCCGGCGTACTCGCCGCCCCGATCCGCGGCGTCGATCCGTTCATGGGCATCGAGGCGCTCGGCGTCGCGTTCGTCGTGGTCGTCGTCGGCGGGATGGGGAATTTTCTCGGCGCGCTCGTCGGCGGGCTGCTGGTCGGCATCGTGCAGAGCCTGATGAGCACGCTGTGGCCGGAAGGCGCGCGGCTGATGATCTACGTCGCGATGGCGGCCGTGCTGCTGCTGCGTCCGAACGGTTTGCTGGGGAGGGCCGCATGATCGATTCGTCGAAACCGCTGCCGCCGGGCGCGGCGGCGTCGCAACGCCCGCAGCCGTGGCGCGGCGTGTTGCAGCGGCCGGAAGGCTGGCTCGCGGTGGTGGCCGCGTGCGTGTTGCCGCTTGTGCTGAGTTCGGGCTCGCTCGCGACCGAAGTGCTGGTGTTCGCGCTCGCCGCGCTCGGCTGCAACCTGCTGCTCGGCTACACGGGGCTGTTGTCGTTCGGGCAGGGCATCTTCTTCGGGCTCGGCAGCTACGCGGCGGGGCTCGTGCTGACGCGCGGCGTCGCGTCCGTGACGGCCGCGCTGGTCGCGGCCGCGGTGCTCGGTGCCGTCGCGGCCGCACTCGTCGGCTGGTTCTCGATCCGGCAGCGCGGCACGTATTTCGTGATGCTGACGCTTGCGTTCGGGCAGCTGTTCTATTTCCTCGCGTATACGACGCCGAACGTGACGGGCGGCGACAACGGGCTGCTCGACATCCCGCGCCCGGCGCTCGCCGCATTCGGGCAACCGCTCGTGTCGCTCGCTTCGCCGTGGCGCTACTACGGCTTCGTCGCGGTGCTGTTCGTCGCGGTGTTCTGGCTGCTGCTGCGCGTATCGCGCTCGGTGTTCGGCCGCACGCTGCTCGCGATTCGCGACAACGAAGCGCGCGCGGCGGCGGCCGGCTACGACGTGAAGCGCTTCAAGCTCGCGGCGTTCGTGATCTCGGGCGCGGTCACGGGCCTGGCCGGGGCGCTGCACGCGCTGATGACGGGCATCGCGCCGCTGTCGAACATCGACTACCACACGAGCGAGATGATCCTCGTGATGACGGTGATCGGCGGCACGGGCAACCTGTTCGCGTCGGTGCTCGGCGCGGCGTTCTACGTGCTGTTCGCGGACTGGCTGTCGACGCTGTGGCCGCGCTGGTTGCTGCTGCTCGGCCTCGTCTTGATCGCGGTCAGCCTGTTCATGCAGCGTGGGTTGTGGGGGCTGGGCGAACGCATCGTGGCGTCGCTGCGGCGTAGCGATCGCGCGGCGGCCACGGTCAAGGAGCGGCAATGAGCGAAGCGATTCTCGAAGCGCGCGGCATCGTCAAGCGCTACGGCAAGTTCACCGCGCTGGGCGGCGTCGATCTGCGCATCATGCCGCGCACCGTGCATTCGGTGATCGGCCCGAACGGCGCGGGCAAGACGACGCTGTTCCATACGCTGACCGGCACGCTGCCGATCACGTCGGGCTCGATCCTGTTCGACGGTCACGACGTGTCGCACGAACCCGATCACAAGCGCGTGCGGCGCGGCATCGCGCGCTCGTTCCAGGTCACGAGCCTGTTTCCGAACCTGAGCGTGCGCGAGAATCTGCGCGTCGCCGCGCAGGGCGTCGAATCGCGGCGGGCGTTGAATCCGTGGACGCCGCCGCGCGGTGCGCTCGCGCATGACGGCATCGTCGACGACGTCCTCGAGCGGCTCGGCCTGCAGCGCTTCGCCGATACCGCGGCCGGCGTGCTGTCGCACGGCCAGCAGCGCCGGCTCGAGGTCGGCATGGCGCTGGCGGCGCGGCCGCGCGCGATCTTTCTCGACGAGCCGACGTCGGGCATGGGCATCGACGATCTCGACGACATGAAGACGCTGATCCGCGGCCTGCGCGACGACTACACGGTCGTGCTGATCGAACACAACATGGGCATCGTGATGGACATCTCGGACACGATCACGGTGATGCAGCAGGGGCGCGTGCTGGTCGAAGGCAAACCCGAAGCGATCCGCGGCGACGAGCGCGTGCGCAGCGCGTATCTCGGCAACATGATCACCGGAGGCCGCGCATGATGCTCGACGTGAAAGAGGTTCATGCGTGCTACGGCAAGAGCCACGTGCTGCAGGGCATTTCGCTGAACGTGAACGAAGGCGAGACAGTGACGCTGCTCGGCCGCAACGGCGCGGGCAAGTCGACGACGCTCAAGACGATCGCGGGCGTCGTCGCGCCGACCGGCGGCACGGTGACGTTCGCGGGCCGACCGGTGTCCGGGCAGCCCGCGCACCGGATCGCCGCGCGCGGCCTGTGCTTCGTGCCCGAGCATCGCGGGATCTTCCGGCTGCTGTCGGTCGAGGAAAACCTGCGGCTCGGCGCGCGTCGCGATTCGCCGTGGCAGCTCGACGATATCTACCGGATCTTTCCGCGCCTGAAGGAGCGCCGTCGCAACGGCGGCGCGCAGTTGTCGGGCGGCGAGCAGCAGATGCTCGCGATCGGTCGCGCGCTGATGAATCATCCGCGGCTGCTGATGCTCGACGAGCCGGTCGAGGGGCTTGCGCCGGTGATCGTCGAGGAAATCGTCGAGCAACTGAAGCGGATCAAGGCGGCCGGCGTCGCGATCCTGCTCGTCGAACAGAACCTCGAAGTGTGCACGCAGCTCGCCGATCGCCACTTCGTGATCGAGCAGGGCGTGATCGTCTACGAAGGCAGCAACGCGGCGTTCGCGGCCGATCACGACGTGAAGGACCGCTACCTGGGCGTCGGCGTCGCATGAGCCGTGCCCTTTCAATGCGAGGAATGGCAACGATGCAAGTACAGGATTCGACTCCGGGCGTCGCGGCGTCCGGCTTGCGCGTCGACGGCGCGCGGCTGTGGGACAGCCTGATGCGGCTCGCGCGGATCGGCGCGACCGACAAGGGCGGCGTGTGCCGTCTCGCGCTCACCGAACTCGATCGCGACGCGCGCGACCTGTTCGTCGCGTGGGCGCAGGACATCGGTTGCACGGTGCGCGTCGATGCGATCGGCAATATCTTTGCGCGGCGCGCCGGCGAACGGGACGACCTGCCGCCCGTGGCGACGGGCAGCCATATCGACACGCAACCGACGGGCGGCAAGTTCGACGGCAACTACGGCGTGCTGGCCGGCCTCGAGGTGCTGCGCACGCTCGACGACGCCGGGGTGCGCACGCGCGCGCCGCTCGAGGTGGCGGTCTGGACCAACGAGGAAGGGTCGCGCTTCGTCCCGGTGATGATGGGTTCCGGCGTGTTCGCGGGCGCGTTCACGCTCGACCATGCACTCGCGCAATGCGACCGCGACGGCGTGTCGGTGCGCGACGCGCTGGCCGCGATCGGCTACGCGGGCAGTGCGGACGACGGGCACGGCGCGCATCCGGTCGGCGCGTATTTCGAAGCGCATATCGAGCAGGGGCCGGTGCTGGAAGCGCACGACACGACGATCGGCGTGGTCGAGGGCGCGCTCGGACAGCGCTGGTACGACGTGACCGTCCACGGGATGGAGGCACATGCGGGCCCGACGCCGATGGAACTGCGGCGCGACGCGCTGCTGGTCGCGGCCGATCTCGTGCGCAAGGTGAACGAGATCGCGCGTGCGCATCCGCCGCATGGACGCGGCACGGTGGGCTGGGTCGACGTGCACCCGAATTCGCGCAACGTGATTCCCGGCCGCGTGACGCTGACCGTCGACCTGCGCGCGGCCGACGACGCGATGCTGGCGGCGATGGATGCGGAGCTGCGTGCGGCATGCGCGGACCTGGGCGCAGCGGCCGGGATGCGGATCGACATCGAGCCGGTCGTGTACTTTCCGCCGCAGCCGTTCGATCCGGCGCTGGTCGAGCAGGTCCGTGCCGGCGCGCGTGCACTCGGGCTGTCGTCGATGAACGTGATCAGCGGTGCGGGCCACGACGCGGTGTATCTCGCGCGCGTCGCGCCGACCGCGATGATCTTCGTGCCGTGCAAGGACGGCATCAGCCACAACGAGATCGAGGACGCCGATCCGGTGCATCTGGAAGCCGGCTGCAACGTGCTGCTGCACGCGATGCTGGGCGCGGCCGGGATCGCGGAGGGCGCCGCGCAATGAAGATCCTGATTGCCCGGATGAACCACGAGACCAACACGTTCTCGCCGGTGCCGACGCCGCTCGCCGCGTTCGGCCGCCACGGCCCCGACTGGGGCGACGACGCGTATCGCGCGAATCACGGAATGCGTACCGCGATGGCCGCGTTCATCGATGCGGCCGAGCGCGAAGGCGCGGACATCGTGACGCCCGTGTCGGCGGCCGCGAACCCGAGCGGGCCCGTCGCGGCCGACGCGTATGCGGCGATCTGCGACGCGATCGTTGCCGCCGCGCCCGGCTGCGATGCGGTGATGCTCGACCTGCACGGCGCGATGGTCGCCGAGCAGAGCGCGGACGGCGAGGGCGACCTGCTCGCGCGCGTGCGCGCGGCGCTGCCCGATGCGCCGATCGCGGTCGCGCTCGACCTGCACGCGAACGTCACGCAGAAGCTGATCGACAACGCAGACGTGATCGTCAGTTTCAAGACCTATCCGCACGTCGACATGGTCGAGACCGGCGAGCATGCGGCGCGCGTGTTGCTCGACCGGATTCACGGCCGCGCGCGGCCCGTGCTCGCATGGCGGCAGCCGCCGCTGATGACGTCGACGCTGCGCAGCGCGAGCGCCGAAGGCGCGATGCGGCGCGCGGTGGAGGCCGCGCGCGCGGCCGAGGCGGACGGCATGCTCGCGGTGTCGATCCTGCCCGGCTTCTCGCTCGCGGATATCCCCGCGCCGTGCATCAGCGTGGTCGTGGTGGCCGACGGCGACCGCGCCGCGGCTGACGCAGTGGCCGAGCGCATCGCACGGCAGATCTGGGACGCGCGCGACGCGTTCGTCTATCGCAGCGCGCCGCTCGCCGAATCGGTCGCGCGGGCCGCGGCGCTCGCCGACGGCGCGGACCGCCCGGTGCTGATGCTCGATCACGGCGACAACTGCATGTCGGGCGGCCCGTGCGACACGATGGACCTGCTCGAAGCCGCGCTCGCGCTCGCGCACGGGCTCGACGGAATCGTCAGCGGGCCGTTGTGCGACCCGGAAGCGGTCGCGGCGCTGATCGACGCGGGCGTCGGCGCGACCGTCACGGTGCCGGTCGGCAACCGGTTGCCGTCGCACGGCGGCGTGCGGCGCGAACCGTTTCGCGCGACGGGCATCGTGCGCGCGATCACCGACGGCGAATACGTGATTACCGGGCCGACGTATACCGGGCAGCGTGCGTACATGGGCCGCGCGGCCGTGCTCGATATCGGTACGGCCACGCTCGTCGTCACCGAGCGCACGCAGGAGCCGTGGGATCTCGGCGTGTTCGAGAGCGTCGGCGTCGATCCGCGCCGCGCGCGCTTCCTGCTGCTGAAGTCGCGGATGTATTGCCGGCCGGTGTTCGTGCCGATTTCGTCCGCGCTGGTCGAATGCGACAGCCGCGGCGTGACCGGTTCGGACTACGGGTTGTTTCGCTACGAGCAGCTCGCGCGGCCGGTGTATCCGCTCGACGACATCGTCGAGTGGTCGTCGGGCACGCGACGCACGGATTGACGGAACCGAACCGGGTGCGAGACGCCGGGCGCGCGCGCTTTCGGGCATCATGCGATGGCGCCGGCCCGTCGGGCAGCAGGGCCGGGCAATCCATTGCGTCCGCAACCGATCCGGAGAACCGACCGCCATGCATTCGAATCCCTTCCGCCTGCGCAGCGCGCGCCTGCTCGCCGCGCTGACCCTCGCCACGACGGCCGTTGCCGTGCACGCCGCCGACTGGATCGTATCCGGCAACGACGGCAAGTATCAACGCGTCGAGGGCCGCGACACCTATCTGCCTGCCCCGCCCGCCGACACGCTGACGCTGCTCGACGCCAGCACGTTCCCGCCGAAGGTTGCTTTGCAGATCGACGTCGAGAACGGCATCCAGGGGCCGCCGCAGGCCGTCGCGATCACGCCCGACGCGAAGCTCGCGCTGGTCGGCGCGCCGACGCGCTACGACACGGCCGCGAAGCAGCTCGTGTTCGACACGTTCCTGCAGGTCGTGAATCTCGACAGCGCGCCGCCCGCGATCACGCGCGTCGAGCTCGGCACGCATCCGCAAGGGATCGCGATCGACCGCGCGGGCCGGCTCGCGCTCGTCGCCAACGTCGACGGCAGCGTATCGATCCTGCGCATCGACGGCACGCAGGTGACGCTCGACGGCAACCTGAAAATCGGCAAGAAGCGGCTGGCCGGGATCAGCTTCACGCACGACGGCAAGCACGCGCTCGTGTCGCTGCGCGACGAGCAGGGCATCGCGGTGCTGAACGTCGACGACGGCAAGGTGACCGACAGCGGCACGCGGCTGAGTACAGGCGTCGCGCCTTACACGATCGACGTGTCGAGCGACAACCGCTGGGCCGTCGTCAGCAACGTCGGGCTCGCCGGGCTGCCGGGCTATACCGGCACGCTCGCGGGCGACGCCGATTCGGTCGCGCTGATCGACGTGTCGCGCGTGCCGTTCCGCACGGTTCAGTACTTGACGGTGCCGTCGCTGCCGGAAGGCGTCGCGATTTCGCCGAACGGGAAGTGGATCGCCGTGCAGGCAATGGACGGCTCGAACCTGACGGCCGACAACCCGGGCCGCCACAAGATCGGCAAGGTGCTGCTGTTCGAGATCCGCGACGGGCAGGCCGTGAAGGTGAGCGAGGTGCCGGGAGGCGAAGCCGCGCAGGGCATCGCGTTTACCGCCGACAGCCGGCACGTGATCGTGCAGTTCAACGTCGAACGGCAGCTTGCGCTGTATGCGGTCGATGGCGGCAAGCTGCGCGATACGGGCAAGCGGATCGCGCTGACGGGCGGGCCGTCTTCGTTGAGGACGTTGCCGCGCTGACGGGCTTGGCGGGACTGGTCGGCGGCTTGCGGATCAGCTGCGAGATGGCGGAAAACATCACCGCGCGGCTCGACGAAGCGTTGTCAGCCGCGCACGCCGGCGGCGCGGATCACGCGGAACGATGCGGGCCGTTCGGTCGTGAGCGGCATGCGCCCCTTCAAGGGTTGAAGGGGCACGCGAGCCGGCGACGCGCACGCGGGGATGCGCGCGGTACGGCCGCACCGGGTCGCACGACCGCGGTTACGGACGCAGCAGATCGAACCCGCCGAATACCACGACACCGCTGAGCGCGATCATTGCGACGGAGTGCTGGCCGAAGTAAAGAATCGCGGCGGCGAGCCACGTCGTGATGCAGAAGGCGCCGATGCGGGCCATCGTGTGTTCCTCGAATGCGTAATGAAGTGAATGCGTGCCGCACGGCGTTCGCCGCTCGGGCGGTGAGCGCCGTGCGGTACGCGTGCAAGCGGACGGAAAAGGCGACTCGGGGAAGCCGCGAGGGCGTCGTCGGCATACGTTGTATGCCGTGCCTCGAAAGTCCGGGAGTCGGAGCCGGCGGCATCGCGCGGTCGGGCCTGAACGAGGCGTCCGACGTGCGCATCCGGCCGGCGAAGCGGCGATTTTACCAGTGCCGTCATGCTGCCAATCTGGCCCTTTCGCGATCAATTGCGATCATCAACGGGCAATCTACCCGACCCCGATATTCAAGTTTCGTGTGATGAATGCCGTAAACGGACTGGAAGGCGATTTCCGCCCCTGTGACTTCGTATACCGACACACGGACCGACACGATGCAGATCGATTTCTCCACGACCACGCGATCGCCGCTCGTTGACAGCGGCGTGGCCGCGAACCCGCCGGCCGCGACGTCGTCCACCGGCGGCGCGACGGATGCCGCGAGCACGACGGGCACAACTGGCCCAACGGGCGCCACCGCCGTGACTGGCACGTCGAGCACTCCCGGCACGAAAGATTCGACCGACGCCGCCGGCGCAACGCCCGGCGCAGCGGGCGCATCGTCGGAGGACCCGGCGGTCGCCCAGTTGAAGGCGCTGATCGAGCGCCTGCAGAAGCAGCTCGCGACCTTGGAGCGGCAGATGGCCACCGCGGCCCAGCGCGCCAAGGACGACCCGGCCGCGGCCGTCGAGCAGCAGTCGCTGAGCGCGGAAGCCGGCGCGATTTCGGCCGCGCTCGCGACGGCGATCTCGCAACTCGCCGCGGCGCTGGAAAAATCCGGCGGGTCGCAGTCGGGCGGGCTGGTGTCGACGCAGGCCTGAGCGGCCGCGGCGGCGTCGGCCGCACGCATTACAATCGTCAGTTCGTCTCCCTCTCAAGGACGGCTGAACGATGAACGCGGAACTCGACGACGACGAACTCGTTCGCTTCGACGCGCACGGCGGCACGCCGCTGCCGGCAGCCGATGCCGAAGGATGGCTCGACCACGACGGCGCGCGCATCTGGCACGCGTCGTTCGGCCAGGGGCCGGCGGTCGTGCTGCTGCACGGCGGCCTCGGCCATGGCGGCAACTGGGGCAACCAGGTGCCGGCGCTGCTCGCGGGCGGCTACCGCGCGATCGTGATCGACAGCCGCGGTCACGGCCGCAGCACGCGCGACGACCGCCCCTATTCGTACGAACGCATGGCATCGGACGTGCTTGCCGTCCTCGACGCGCTGCACGTCGACCGTGCACGCTTCGTCGGCTGGAGCGACGGCGCATGCATCGCGCTCATGCTGGCTGCCCGCGCACCGGAACGCGCGGCCGGCGTGTTGTTCTTCGCGTGCAACATGGATCCGGGCGGCACGAAGGAGATGGCGCCGAGTCCGCTGATCGACCGCTGTTTCGCGCGGCATCGGAAGGACTATGCGCGACTGTCCGCGACACCGGACCAGTTCGACGCGTTCGTCGCGGCCGTCAGCGAAATGATGCGCACGCAACCGAATTACACTGCGCAGGATCTCGCGGCGATCGCCGTGCCGGTTGCGATCGTGCAGGGCGAGCACGACGAATTCATCCGGCCCGAGCATGCGGCGTACCTCGCGCGGACGATCCCGGGCGCGACGCTGACGATCCTGCCCGACGTGAGCCATTTCGCGCCGCTGCAGCGGCCCGCGCGGTTCAACGCGGCGATGCTGGCGTTTCTCGACCGGCTGCCACGGTGATACGCGGGCAGGACGCACGGCCCGCGGACGAGCGGCGGCGTGCGTCGGCCCGCGTTCAGACCATCGCGTTGTCGGCGCCGGGAATCTCGTGCGCCTTGATCTGCTTGCGCTGCAGCTTGTAGCGCAGCTTCCCGAGCATGCCGTCCTCGTGGCTGACACGCGTGATGGTGCGCACGTACTCGTCGTCCGGCGCGATGGCCTGCGCCCCCATGATCCAGCGCACGCTCTCGCGATAGTCGTACAGCGACTTGTCGTTGACGTCGGCAAGGAAGAACGACAGTGCGGCCATTGCGGCCGGGTGGCCGCCTTCGGCATGCCGGCGCAGTTCGTCGACGTAGCGATGGCGCGACGGATAGTCGTCGATGTCGCCGATGAACATCAGCATGCACTCGAGGCCGTCGGTATGCCCCATCTCGTGCGCCTTGCGCGCGGCCTCGACGGCCTCGACCTGCATGCGCGCGCGTTCGGCCCGGTCCGTGCTGGTCTGCCCGATGTGGTAGTACGTGTAGCCGAGCCGATACGCGGCCATGTTGCCGCCGGCTTCCATCGACTCGCGGAAGTAGTGGGCGGCGCGGTACGGGTCGGCCTCGACATGCGTGCCGTCCTTGTAGAAGCAACCGAGCAGGTAATCGCACGAATCGCCGCCTGCCTCGTAGCCAAGCTTGCAGACGGCGACGGCATCGGCAGGGCGCCGGTTTTCGTACTCCAGCGCGGTGGCGACCTGATTCCATGCGAGCGAGCCGGGCTCGTTCACGCGTGCCGCTTCGAGCCATGCATCGCCGCGCGCGTCGTCCTGGGCGAAACCGAACGTGCCGGTACGATGTCCGTAGCCGCGCAGGATCATTGCCGCCGTGCACGCGCGAGCGTCCGATGCACGTTCGATCGCGCGGGTCAGCCAGTCGCCATGCGGATCGAGACTGAGCGCCAGTCGCACGCCGATCGCCATCTTCTGGTCGTTGTCGATCGGCTGGTCGCGTTCCGCTTCCTGCAGGCGGGCGTACGCTTTTTCGTATTCCTCGCGCATGTAATGGCTGTGCGCGAGCCAGCTCAGCGTTTCCCAACGGTGATACGGATGCAGCGCCGCCTGCGCACGCGCGAGCGTCGCGGTGATGGCGTGGCGCGCATCGTCGTCGTCGTCATCCGCATCGAGCGTATTGCCGGCGTAGTCGTCGCGCCAGATCTCGTGCAGCAGCCGGTCCTTTTCGACCGCGTCGAGGTGCGCGCACGCGTCGGACGCGACGAACGCGCGGATGTGATCGTGCGAGCCGCCCCAGCGCGGCTGCATGTACCAGATGAACGTGCGCATCGGGAAGAACAGCTTCGGGTGGATGTGCAGCGTCGCTTCCATCCAGTACCACTTCTCCTTGCGCAGCTTCTTGCCCTGGACCGGGCCGGGCAGCGCGTCCGGAAATTCCGGCGGGCAGGCGACCGGCACGTCGGGGTTCAGTCCCGAACGCGCGAACATGCGTTGCAGTTCGGTGCGCGTGGCTGCGTCGTCGGCGCCGGCGTTCAACTGCAGTTCGGTGACGGGCCAGCGGCGCTCGCGCACGAGCTGCGCGAGCCACTCGGGTTCGCCGAACGACGACACGCTCGTGAAGATCACCATCGGCGCGCTCCACAACGTCGGCGCGAGCATCAGCGCGCGCAGCGCGGCGACGAGCGTCAGCGTCGCGCACGCATGCGCGCCGATCCAGCCGGCTTCGGTCACCGTTTCGGCCCAGCCGCTGCCGCGGTATTCGTAGGCCCAGTGGTGCCAGTAATGCGCTTCGCACAGCCACGCGTGCGCGGAGCGCGGGTTCGCGGCCTGCCATGCGCGCAGGCGCGCGAGGCCGTCGGCGCCGGCGTCGATACACGGCTGCACGTCGGCCGGCAGCGCGTCGACGTACCGCGCCTCGGCGGTGCGATCGGCGAAGCTGGCGGCGAGTGCGGCATCGAGTTGCGCGTCGAGCGCGGCATAGTCGCCGGCGCGCAGCAGCGCGTCGACGTCGCAAATGGACCAGCGGGACGTCGCGGGCGGAATCAGGTCGGCGCAAGCGGAGGACATGTCGGTATCGGCGGTCATGACGAAACGGGTTGGGGGTCGAAGATGCGGTAGCGCTTCCACGGCAGCGAAAGCCAGTTTCCGGACGGATTGCGCAGGTATTCGCGCACTTCCTGCGTGGCGCGCGACGACGCGGGGCCGTCCTGGCCGCTGCCGCGCAGCCACTGCTGGCGTGCCCGCGCATACGCGAGCCCGAAGTCTTCCCAGCTGTCGAAGCTGTCCTGCGCGCGCTGCGCATTGAGCAGCAGCACGATCCACGCGTGCTGGTCGGACGCCCAGCCGAGCAGCGCGATGCAGCGCACGAGAAACGCGGTGCGCGCGCAATCGAACGCGAGTGCGTCGCGCACGCGCCCGACGGCGGCGAGCTGTTCGTAGAAGCCGTCGTGCGAGCGGCCGACGCCGCGAATCCAGCCCGCGAGGATCGACGGCACGCGCTGCACGATCTGCCACTCGGGCAGGTCGGCCGGCAGGTCGAGTTCGCGCCGTACCTGGCGCGCGAGCTGTTCGCGCTGCGCGTCGGGCAGCGCATGGACGAGGTCGTCGCAATCGCAGCGCAGCCCGTTGCGGATCAGCAGGATGTCGGCGAGCGCGAGCGCCCAGCGGCGGCGGTTCGGCGGCGCCTGCTCGGCCTGCGCCTGCGCGAGCCTGACGGCCGCGGTTTGGCGCACCGGCACCGTGCTGTCGGCGCCCGCGGCCTGGTCGGCGTCGACTTCGTGCACCATCCGTGCGGCGACCCGGAACGCGCGCCACACGTACCACACGAGCCCCAGCACGGCCGCGCCAAGCAGTAGTTTCAGCATGACGCGCTCCCGTCCGTCGGCGCAGGCAACGCGAACGCCGCGCACAGCGCGGGATCGATCGCGATGCCTTCGATCTCGAATGCGGTCGCGGCCGGCGGCGCGTCGGGTGCGCGCGCGGCCGGCAGCGCATCGGCCGGCAACGCATGGCGCGCGGCCGCCGCGACGGCCGGATCGATCTGCCGCAACTGGCCGAGCGCATACGGTGCATTGCGCAGCAGCAGCCATTGCAGCACGGCCGGCGGTTGCTCGAAATGCTCGATCAGGTGGAAGTTCTCGCTCATCACGCTCAGCAGATGGTCGGACGAGCGCACGTCGGTGACGAAGGTCCACGCGCCGGTGGCCGCACCCGGCGCATCCGGTTCGAACACGAGGCCCATGCCCTCGCAATCGGGATGACGCTCGCCGCGCGGCGCGAGCGCGCGCAGGAACTGGCGGACGTCGTCCGCATAGCGGCGCACCGGATGGCGATTCTGCTTGCCCTTGATCTGGTCGATGCGCAGGCCGTCGCCGCTCGCCTGCAGGCTGATCGTCACGTGCGGCTGGTTGCCCGCGCCGCGCAGTGTGAAGAGGCGCAGCCGGCCGTCCCGTGCGGCTTGCGCGTACTGCTCGCCGTAGCCGCCGCGCAGCCGGCGGCGATCCGCGAACTGGCCGAGACAGTGCTGCATGTAGTACGACTCGTACGCGAGTTCCTCGCGCAGCGCCGGATGATCGCCGACGAATTCGAACACGATCCCGTTCGGCGTGCGCAACACCTCGCGCAGCGCGAGGCCGCTGCTCGGCACCCAGCCCTTGTCGCGGCGCGCCTGCATCCGCTGGTGCTCGCGCTCCCACATGTCGAGCGCCATCGCGCAGGTGATGCGTTGCAGTTTCTGCGCGAGCCGCGTGCCGGCACGCGAGCGCAGGAATTCG
This sequence comes from Burkholderia sp. AcTa6-5, assembly GCF_017815075.1. Taxonomy (NCBI): domain Bacteria; kingdom Pseudomonadati; phylum Pseudomonadota; class Betaproteobacteria; order Burkholderiales; family Burkholderiaceae; genus Burkholderia; species Burkholderia sp. AcTa6-5. Next base: position 105,611 of record NZ_JAGIQE010000013.1, read on the forward strand.
ACCAGCACGCGTTCGCGGTCGATCAGCAGCATGTGCTCGGGATCGATGAAGTAGAGCGGCGGCGGTTCAGCGGCGGGCGGCAGCGCCGCATCGGGCGTCGGGCCGGATGCCGGAGATGCCGATTGCGCGCGGAACCGGCGCACGAGCCACTCGGGCGCCGGCCGGTCGGCGCCGGCAAGCGCGCGGTAATCGGCCAGCGAAGCGAGCGGCTGCGCCTGCTCGAACGCCCCGACGACCCAGCGGAAGAAATGGTTGCCGAGCCACGCGAGGATCTCGGCCGGATCGCCGCGCTCGGCGCTGCGGCGCGCGATGGCCGCCTTGATGTCGGGCGCATTGACGACATCGCGCGGCCGATAGGCCGACGCGGCCACGGTTGCGGTCACGGGCTCACTCTCCGGTCGGGCAGGGCGTGCGCGGGCGGTGTGCGCGGGACCCTGGCGGTTCTTCTGGCTCAACGACGAAACGACGAAACGGCGAACGTGCGCGCGCAGCAACGCGGCGGCGTCGCGTATTTCGGTTCAGGTCGGTCGGTGCGTGAAAATCACGCGACCACGCGGGAGCCGACGACGCGGGAGCGGGCGATCGGGAAAGGGCGATTCATTGTTTCTCTCAGGATGGGTTTTATTTTTTGCTTCCGCGAGTCTACTTCGATCCATGCGGATGAATCAATCGCGCCGCTGGCCGGCGCCTGCGGATCTGACAAGACTTATCTCTTTTTCGTCGATTTTCGATACGGCGCCAATCGGTGGCCGGATTCGATGCAGTTGAAACCGACAGGTTTTCCTGAAAAACGAGCATGCGGCTCCGAGCGGGGCGCGGCCCCATCCTGCTTGCCGCGTATCTCATAAGTTTTTCTTTCGGCTCGCGCAACATATCGTCGATTGTTGGCGGCCGGGCGGTAGCGGATAGTCCTGCTTCGACAGGCCGGCCGCCGCGCGCTGCACACGGCGCGGCCGCATCCGTTGTCCATGCAACCATTAGAAAAGGAAAGGAACCGCACCCATGCGATTCAACGCGACACGCTTCGCCGCGACCCTGTTCGTCGCCGCATGCGCGACCGCCACGGCCGGTCGCGCGGCCGCCGTCACGCAGGACGCGCTCCACGACACCGTCACGCGCCAGATCGCGCCGCTGATGAAGCAGTACGCGATCCCTGGCGTGGCGATCGGCATCGTCGCCGACGGCAAGCCGTACGTGTTCGACTACGGCGTGATGTCGAGGCAAACCGGCAAGCCGGTGACCGGCGACACGCTGTTCGAGATCGGCTCGGTCAGCAAGACGCTGACCGCGACGCTCGCCGCGGACGCGCAGGAGGCCGGCGAACTGTCGCTCGCGGACCCGGTGGCCAAATATCTGCCCGAACTGCAGGGCAAGCCGTTCGGCGTCGTGACGCTGCTCCAGCTCGGCACGCACACGCCGGGCGGGACGCCGCTGCAGGTGCCGGACAGCATCCGCGACGACGCGGGCCTGATTCGCTATCTCGACGCGTGGCGGCCCGAGTATGCGCCGGGCACGCACCGCACGTATTCGAACGTCGCGATCGGCATGCTCGGCTGGCTCACCGCGAAGGCGACGCACCAGGATTTCGCGACGCTGATGGCGCAGCGGCTCTTTCCCGCGCTCGGGATGACGCACACGACCATCGACGTGCCCGCCGCGCGCATGGCCGACTATGCGCAGGGCTACACGAAGGACGGCAAGCCGGTGCGGATGACGGAAGGCATGCTGTGGCAGCCCGCGTACGGCGTGCGGACCACGGCGGCCGACCTGCTGCGCTTCGTGCAGGCGAACATGGAGATGATCCCGACGGCGCCGCGCCTGCGGCGCGCGATCGAACGCACGCACACCGGCTATTTCCGCGCGGGGCCGCTCACGCAGGATCTGATCTGGGAACAGTATCCATACCCGGTCGCACTGCCGACGCTGCTCGCGGGCAACGCGCCGAAGATGCTGTTCGATGCGGTGCCGGCGAGCGCGATCCAGCCGCCGCTCGCGCCGAACCCCGCGACCTGGATCAACAAGACGGGGTCGACCGGCGGCTTCAGCACGTACGTCGCGTTCATTCCCGCGAAGCGGATCGGAATCGTGATGCTCGCGAACGGCAATGTGCCGATCGAGGATCGCGTGAAGGTCGCGTACCGGATTCTCGGGTCGCTCGGCGACGCCGACGCGCGGTAACGTTGGCACGCGCGTGTCCGAGCACCGGAGCGCTGGAGCCGCGTGGCCAGCGGCACGCGATCACGGCCGACGGCTGCACGCTGGTCGAAGAAGGGTTCGTCTGACACGGCCGATCATCCCGCCGCGCGCAAAACTGTTTGAGTGATTCACGCCTTCCGCCGCCGGCGCCGGCCATCGATACTGCGACGCAAGACATCTCGCGGGACGTGCGCCGCATGGCCTGTCTCGCTCCCGGAGCAACGAATGAAAGGCATCGGGATCTTCGTGAGGCGCATGGCGCCGGACGGTCCGAAGTATCGTGTGCGGCGCGCGGCGGATAAACCGATGAAGCGGCATAAGAACTTGTACTGCGCAGTCACGAATCGCAGCCCGCAACGGCGACGCGCGAGCGGTTTCGCGGAGCAGGGCGAGGGGGCGGAAAGTGCAGCGACGGCGCGCGGCCCGAATGCCTGTTCAGGCGATTCGGGCCGGCCATGCGGAGGGGACGGACGAGCGGGTGCGCGTATCGAAAGGCGTGCTCTCGTGCGCGCCGACGTGACTCAATGACCGCGATAGATCGAGTCGCGGCCGTTGATCATCATCGCGCGGCCGGATTCGCTGGTGGTGCGGGGTTCGCTGCCGTAACCGGTTTCATCGGTGAGCGGGGCGGCGTGCGGCGCTGCCTGCGCGACGGCGTTTTCGCGCACGCGCTTTTCGGCGGCAACGATCGCGGCCGGATACTGGTTGTGATCCAGCGCCGGCGTGTAGCCGACGGCCGCGAGGCGGGCCATCTCGGCCTTCACTTCGGCACGGGTCGGTTGATGGTCGGCCGGTTGCGCGAACGACAGCGCCGGTGCGGAAAGGATCAGGGCGGCGAGGGTGGAAGAAACGAGCGTTTTCATCATGGGTACCTGTGTGGTTGAGTGAGCCGCAACCAACGTCGACCGCGTCGATGTCGTTGCGAGTGCACCCAATATAGGTATCGCGGCAGCCGGGAAAAATGGCCGCCCGGCCAAATCATTTTTGATCCCGAGTCATGAATCGAACGTGAATTCGATCGGCAGCCTTGCCGGTCGGGCCGTTCGCCCGAACAGCGCGCCGCAGCCGCGGATCGAAACAGGCCGCTGATCGCCCCATCAGACCTCGCGGGACTCAACTGTGTCGAATTCCGTCTTGGACAGACTTAACCCGCGTGCCTAGACTGAACTCGCTTTCCATCTTTCCCTGGAGAAAATCGTGAGTCTCAAAGACAAGCTGCCCGGCAACAAGATCCTCGGTTTCGGTACCGCCCCGCTCGGCAACATGTTCCGCAACATCCCGGACGCGGAAGCCGCGGCTACCGTCGAAGCCGCGTGGCAACACGGCATCCGTTATTTCGATTCGGCCCCGTTCTACGGCGCCGGCCTCGCGGAAATCCGCCTCGGCGACGCGCTGGCGAACCATCCGCGTGACGAATACGTGCTGAGCACGAAGGTCGGCCGCCTGATCCTCGACGAAATCGAAGACGTGTCGGCGCGCGATCTCGGCGAAAAGGGCGGCCTGTTCGAACACGGCCGGCCGAACCGCATCGTCAACGACTACTCGGCCGACGCGACGCTGCGCTCGATCGAGGACAGCCTGAAGCGCCTGCGCACCGACCGCCTCGACATCGTGTGGGTGCACGACATCGCGCAGGACTTCTACGGCGACGAATGGCTCGCGCAATTCGAAGTGGCGCGCACGGGCGCGTTCCGCGTGCTGGGCAAGCTGCGCGAGGAAGGCGTGATCAACGCATGGGGTCTCGGCGTGAACCGCGTCGAACCGATCGAGCTGGTGCTCGACCTTGCCGAACCGCAACCGGACGGCATGCTGCTGGCCGGCCGCTACACGCTGCTCGATCACGAGCGCGCGCTGCAACGCGTGATGCCGGCGGCGGCCGCGCGGAACGTCGGGATCGTCGTCGGCGGCCCGTATAGCTCGGGCGTGCTCGCGGGCGGCACGCATTTCGAATACCAGAAAGCGTCGCCGGACATCCTCGCGAAGGTCGACCGGATCAAGGCGATCGCCGCGCGTTACGACGTGCCGATCAAGGCCGCCGCGCTACAGTTCTCGATGTCGCATCCGGCCACCGTCGCGGTGATTCCGGGCGCGAGCCGCCCGGAGCGAATCGCGGAAGACCAGGCGGCGCTGAACGTGGCGATTCCGGCGGACTTCTGGCGCGAGATGCGCGAACAAGGTCTGATCGCGGCCAATGCGCCGCTGCCGACCGAGCGTGGATCGTGAAGGGTGACGACATGGCGCAGGCCCATGCAGGTATCGAGATCGCGGCGTCGGCCGACACGGTCTGGCAACTGATCGGCGGCTTCGGGTCGCTGCCCGGCTGGCTGCCGTACATTCCGGCCAGCGCGCTGAGCGAAGGCGTCGCATCTGTGGCACGCGTCGATCACGGGTCGCGCACCGCGCATCAAAGATCAGGGTAGCGAAGCAATCGGCACCGTCTTCACTGGCGCGCAAGGCGTCGCGCTGCAACAACGCCCCGCGCTTTCATGGATTCAATTTCAGACTGTCGCGACGACCTCCTCGCCGGTCAGGATCTCGCGAAAGATGCCGACCAGCGGCCGCAGGTTGACCTTGTGCCACGCGGCCCACAGCGGCGTGCGATAGCTGAACCACGGGAGCTCGCGCAGCACGACGCCTTCCGGCACCTGGTGACGCAGGCTCTGCTGGATCATCGTCACGCCGAGCCCCGCGGCCACGAGGCCGAGCGCCGCGAGCGGCTCGGTCGCTTCCACCGAAATGTCCGGCGAGAAGCCGGCCTTCGCGCAGGCCGCGACGAATGCGCCGTGACGCGGCGCACTGTCCTGCTGCGTGACGCCGATCCATGCCTGCGCGGCGAGATCGTCGGCGACGAGCGTCTTTTTCTTCGCGAGCGGATGCCCGTCGGGCATCGCGAGCAGCATCGGATCGTCCAGCACCTTCGTCGATTCGAGTTCGGGATCGTCCGGCGCGGGCGGCTCGGTGACGAGCGCGATGTCGAGGCTGCGCTCGCGCAAGCCTTCGAGCTGAGCGGCCGATTGATAGTTGTACAAAGCGATGTGAACGGACGGGCGCCCGGCGCGCAGCGTTTTCAGCGCGCGCGGCAGCACGCCCGAGTGCGTGGCCGTTTCGAGGTAGCCGATGCACAGGCCGCCTTCGTCGCCGCGACCGAGCCGGCGCGCGAGCGATTCGAGCCGGTTCGCGTGGCGCAGGAATGCGTGCGCTTCGCTGAGGAACGTGCGCCCGTCGCGCGTCAGGCGAATGCGCTGCTGGCTGCGTTCGAACAGCGTGAGGCCGAGCTTCTCCTCGAGCTGCGCGATCTGGCGGCTGAGCGGCGATTGCGAAATATGCAGGCGTTCGGCGGCGCGGCCGACGTGTTCCTCTTCCGCGACCGCGATGAAGTACTGAAGCTGGCGGATGTCGAGCATGTCAGACCTTATTGGACTCAAGATTGATGAATTATGTCCAGAAAGGACTTGTTCGTGCAACTTGGAGACGGCTCGACGCCAACCGAACCGCCCCCGTATTCGCCGTCAGTTCCCGTACATGTCGAAGTCGAAGTATTTCGACTGGATCTGGTTGTACGTGCCGTCGCTGCGAATCTGCGCGATGGCGCGATTGAGTGCGTCGCGCAGGTCGGTGTCGGCCTTGCGCACGCCGGCAGCGTCGCCGTTGCCCATGATCTTCGCGTCGTACACCACGCCGCCCGCGAACGAGAAGCCCTTGCCGCGCGGTGTCGACAGGAACCCGAGCTGGCCTTGCACGGCATCCATCAGCACGCCGTCGACGCGCCCGGTGACGAGATCCGCATACGCCTGGTCGTAGCTCGGGTACGGCACGACCTCGACCTTCGCGGCCGCCCACTTCTCGCGCGCGTAGGTTTCCTGGATCGTGCCCTGTTCGACCGCGACGCGCTTGCCGGCGAGCTTCGCCGCGTCCGGCAGCAGCCCCGACCCGGTGCGCGCGATCAATCGCGTCTGGTTGCGGTACAGGCGATCGGTGAAGTCGATCTGCTGGCGCCGCTGCTCGGTCGCGGCCATCGACGACAGGATCACGTCGAACTTGCGCGCCTGCAGCCCCGGAATCAGCCCGTCGAAACTGCTCGACACCCACACGCATTTCGCCTTCAGCTTCGCGCACAGCGCGTTGCCGAGATCGATGTCGAAACCCTTCACGCTGCCGTCGGTCGCGGTCGACTCGAACGGCGGGTAGGTCGGATCGACGCCGATGCGGATGGTCGTCCATTCCTTCGCCGACGCCAGCGACGCGAAGGCCATCGCGGCGGCGGAAAGGAGAATCGTGAGGCGCGTCTTCATGGTCAGGCTCCGTTCGTGTGGGGAAGAGTGGGCGGGCGCGTCAGCTCGGAAATTCGCCGCGCTGAAAATCGTTCGACAGGTCGAGTGCGTCGGCCATCTCGCCGACGGTGACCGGCTTGATCGGCGCGCGAATCCGGTAGTGACCGACGTCGCCGACGCTGCGCCGCTGCACGTCGGCGATCAGTTCGCCGACCGTCGTGCCGCACCAGCGTCCCTGGCACGGGCCCATCCCGCAGCGCGTCAACGCCTTCATCTGGTTCGGCCCCTGGCAGCCGCGCGCCGCGAGCTGGCGGATTTCGCCGGCCGTGACTTCCTCGCAGCGGCACACGATCGTGTCGTCGTCGGGGCGGCGCAGCGCGGCGGGCGGCGTGTACAGCGCGTCGAGCAGCGGGCGCACCGCGAGATGGCGGCGCAACGCGTGCAGCACCGGGCGTTCGCGTGCGGCCTGGCGTTGCGCGTCGAGCGCACCGAGTCGCGCGGCGATGTCGAGCGCGGACACTTCGCCGGCGAGCGCCGCCGCCCGCGCGCCGCCGATGCCCGCGCCGTCGCCCGCGATCCACACGTGCGGCACGCTGCTGCGGCCGCGCGCGTCGCACTGTGGCCGCCAGCACGCCGACGATTCGTCCCATTCGTGTGCGCAGCCGAGCGAACGCGCGAGCTGCGTCGACGGAACGACGCCCTGATGCAGCAGCACGAGCGACGTGTCGAGCGTTTGCACGACGCCCTGCGCGTCGCGAAAGCGGATGCGTTCGGCGCGGTCGTTGCCATCGATGCGGATATCGGTCGCGCCGCGATACACGGGAATCCCGGCATCGCGCACCGCGCGCAGCATGCGCCAGCCCTTGAGCAGATAGTCGGCGCCGCGCAGCGCCGGCAGCGCATGCGGGACCGCGCGGCGCCACGCGTCGCGCGGCGTCGTGTCGATCAGCGCGCGCACGCGCCGGCCGGCATTCAGCAATTGCGCGGCGAACAACCACAGCAGCGGGCCGCTCCCCGCGAGCACGGCGTCGGCCGATGGTGCGAGGCCCGACGCTTTCAGCAGCGTCTGCGCGGCGCCGACGCCCATCACGCCGGGCAACGTCCAGCCCGGCACCGGCCACGGCCGCTCCTGCGCGCCGGTCGCGATCAACACCGCACGTGCGCCGATTTCGAGCGTGCCGCGCGACGGGCTGCTTTGCGTGAGCATCGCGACGGGTTCCGGCGCGAACGCGATTTGCCACACGACGCTGCGCGGCAGGTAATGCGCGCCGCTCGCGAGCAGGCCGTCGACGAGCGGGCGGCCCGCCGTGTAGTCGGCGCCGAGCCACTGCGCGAGCGGCGCCGGCGCGTCGGCCACGTTGCGGTAGATCTGGCCGCCGGGCGCGCGCCCTTCGTCCGCGACGACCACCGACAAGCCGGTCGCACGCGCGGCAGTTGCCGCCGCCATGCCGGCCGGCCCGGCGCCGACGATCAGCAGGTCGCACTGGCGGCGCGTCATGCGAGCCTCGCCTTGCCGTGCATCGTGCGCACCTGCATGCCGTCGGCGACGGGCGTCATGCAGCCTTGCACGTTCGGCACGCCGTCGACGTCGACGAGGCAGTCGAAGCACACGCCCATCATGCAGAACGGGCCGCGCGGCGCGCCGCTTATCGCGCTCGTGCGGCACGCGGCCGAACCGGCGGCGAGCATCGCGGCCGCGACGCTGTCGTGCGCGGGCACGTCGTGCGGCGTGCCGTCGATATGGATGCGCACGCGTTCGAGCGTCGCGGCGGCGGGAACGAGGGATTCAAACATGCCGGGCTTCCGTGGGCGCGGCGAAGCGCGCGGTGGTAAAGGCGGACAGGTCGGCCGGCGCGGCGCCGCCGGCGATCCACGGCGCGACGAGATCGGCGTGGGTTGCCGCGAGCGTCACGCCGCTGTGGCAGATCGCGACGAACGCGCCGGGATACGTGGCCGACGCCTCGTAGACGGGCAGGCCGTCGGGCGTCATGATGCGCAGCGCGCCCCATGCGCGCACGATGCGTGCATGGGCCAGCGCCGGGAATGCCGTGCGCGCGCGGCGCGCGATGTCGACCATTGCGGGCCGCGTCTGCCCGTCGTCGAAGCCGACGTCTTCGGCCGAGTCGCCGAGTAACACCGACCCTTCCGATGTCTGGCGGACGACGAGCGTCGGATAGTCGAGAAACGGCGCGAGGCGCTCGGTGACCATGATCTGGCCGCGCAACGGCGAGATCGGTGCGCGCAGGTCGACCATCGGCGCGAGCCGCGCGTTGTCGAGGCCGGCCGCGAGCACCACGCGCCCGGCTTCGAGTTGCGCGTCGCGCGTGTCGATCTCGAAGCGCCCGGCGCGCGGACGGATCTCGGCGACTTCGCTGCGCGGCAGATAGACGCCGCCGCGCTGCTGGAACGCGTGCAGCATCGCGCGCAATGTGTAGAGCGGATTCGCGTGACCGTCGTTCGGCGACCACAGCGCGCCGGCCAGCGATGGCGACGCCGCGGGAATGCGCCGCCGCAGCGCCGCGGGATCGAGCACCTCGTACGACAGCGCGGCGTCCTGCCGGCGCAGCGATTCGAGCAGCTCGGTCGCGCCGTCGAGCTCCGCGCGATGCTCGAACAGCTCGACGCCGCCCGGGCGTTCGAACGCGCAGTCCACGCCCGTTTCGCGCTGCAACTGCGCGGCGAATGCATGCCAGCGCGCCGACGATTCGCACGACCAGCGCGCATACGGCAGGCAGCGGCCGCCTTTGCCCTGCACCCACACGAGCCCGAAATTGCCGCGCGCCGCGCGAAACGCGATGTCGTCGCCGTCGCACACCGCGACGCGCTGGCCGAGACGCGCGATGCCCCACGCGATGGCCATGCCGACGAGACCGCCGCCGGCCACGACGACGTCGAAGCAGCGCACGGTCATGCGCGGCTCCGGCGTCGCGGGCGAGGCGGTTGCGTGTTATATCCCATGGCGGCGCGGCTCCTTGCTTTCAGTACGTTGCGGAACCGATGTTCGGACAGGCAAAATGGGCTGTCCAATACAGCTTGATCAACGACCCATAATCCAGTGTTATGACCACGCCTTCGCTCAGGATTCGCCAGATCGAAGCGTTTCGCGCGGTGATGCAGCGCCATACCGTCACGCGCGCGGCACGCGATCTCCATATCTCGCAGCCGGCCGTGAGCCGGCTGATCGCCGATCTCGAGGCGCGGATCGGCTTCGTGCTGTTCGAGCGGCAGCAGGGGCGCTTCACGCCGACCGCGCAGGCGCGCGTGCTGTACGAGGAGGTCGAACGCGCGTTCGTCGGCCTCGACCGCGTCGCGCAGGCCGCCGAGCAGATCCGCGCGATGCGGCGCGGCACGCTGCGCGTGGCCGGTTCGCCCGCCGTCGCGCTCGACCTGCTGCCGGAACTCGTCACGCGCTTCTCGCACGCGCATCCGGGTGTCGACATCACGCTGCTCGCGCACAGTGCGTCCACCGTCGTCGACAAGGTCGCGTCGGGGCAATGCGACGTCGGGCTGATCGCCGAACCCGTCCCGCATCCGGCCGTGCGCGGCGAGCGGCTCGCGGAAAGCGCGATGTGCTGCGTCGTGCCGCGCGGGCATCGGCTCGCGCGCAAGCGCGTCGTGCAGCCGGCCGACCTGCGCGACGAATCGTTCATCTCGTTTCCGCCGAGTTTCGAGGCGCGCAGCGCGATCGACCGCGTGTTCGTCGAAGCCGGCGTGTCGCGCGTGCTGTCGATCGAGGCGCAGCTGTCGCGGACGATCGTCGCGTTCGTCGCGAACGGCGCCGGCGTCGCGCTGATCGATCCGGTGACCGCCGCATACGCGGGCCAGCGCGTGGTCGTCAAGCCGTTCGAGCCGGCCGTGCCCGATCACTTCTACCTGGTGACGTCCGCGTCGCAGCCGCTGTCGATGATCGGCGACGCGTTTTGCGCGGATTTGCGCGATGCGTTCGCGAGGATGCGGGCGCCGCGCGACGCGTAGGCAGGAAGGGGACGGGAGTCGTTTTGAGCGCGCCGGACGCCGTCACGCGTGCCGGCGCTCCGACTCAGGCGAGCGCGCTGTCCGTTGCGCGTGCGGCGGGTGCGCCGGACGCGGACGACGTGGTTGCGCCCGCATCCTTCGCGCCCGCCAGCCGCCGATAACGCGCGAGCGCCCACAGCGGGAAGTACGCGGTATAGCCGTGATACTTCAGGTAGAAGATGCGCGGAAAACCCGGCGCATTGTGCGAGCGGTGCCACCAGAAGCCGTCTTCCCGCTGCACCGACTGCAGGTACGCGATGCCGCGCTTCACCGAATCGGATTCGCAGTCGCCGAACGCCATCTGCGCGAGCAGTGCCCACGCGGTGCAGTTCGACGTGCTCTCGCCGCCGTTCGTGCCGGCCAGCTTCGGATCGAGGTAGCTGTCGTTCGTTTCGCCCCAGCCGCCGTCCGCATGCTGCCGCGTACGCAGCCAGTCGAGCGCGCGGGCGATATACGGCTGCGACTTGTCCTCGCCGGCGAGCGCGAGGCCGGCCAGCACGCTCCACGTGCCGTAGAGGTAGTTCGTGCCCCAGCGGCCCCACCAGCTGCCGTCGGGCTGCTGCGTGCGCTTCACGTAGTCGATCGCGCGCGCGAGCGACGCGCGGTCGTCCGCGCGCTTCGTCACGCCGAAGCACAGCAGCACGCGGCCCGATACGTCCTCGGTCGGCGGATCGAGCAGCGCGCCGTGATCGGCGAACGGAATCGCGTTCAGGTACATCCGGTCGCAGTCCGCATCGAACGCCGCGAAGCCGCCGTTGCGCGATTGCAGCCCGCGCATCCAGTCGAGTGCACGGGCGACGCGCGCCGCATACGGGTTCGTGCCGTCCGCATCGCGATGCGTGCGGCCGCGGCGATCGAGCATCGCGGTGACGAGCGCCGTGTCGTCGATGTCGGGGTAGTACGGGTTCGCATACTGGAACGCCCATCCGCCGGGTTCGACGTCGGCCGGGACGTTCTCGATCCAGTCGCCGCGCAGGTCGTTCACCTGCCGCTCGGCGAGCCAGTCATACGCGCGTGCGATGCGTGCATCGAGCTCGCGCAGCGCGCCGGGCGCTTCGCCGGCTTCCGGCGCCGCGACACCGCGCGCCTGTTCGAGCGCCATCGTGCTCCACGCGGTGTCCCACACCGGCGACAGGCACGGCTGGCAATACATGCTGCCGTCCGGCCGCGTGACCAGCAGCTTCTCCAGCGCGTTTTCGCAATCGCGCCGCAGCGGATGGTCGTCCGGGTAGCCGAGCACCTGCATCATCTGGTAGCTGTACACGATAGGCGGGAAGATGCCGCCGAGGCCGTCCTCGCCGTTCATCCGTTCCGCGCACCACGTCTTCGCATACCGGATCGCGCGCTGCCGCAAGCGCTTCGGCAGCAGCGGCTCGACTGGGCGGACCATGCGGTCGAGCGCGAGGAACAGCCGGCGCATGCCGCGAGCGGGCGGGAAGTACTCGCGCTCCTGTTCCGGCGGCGTGACGAACAGCTCGCGGATCGACACGTTGCGCGGATTGCGCGCACGCGCCTTCAGCGAGCACAGCACCAGCAGCGGCACCATCGTCGTGCGCGCCCAGTACGCGACCTTGTACATCGAGATCGGCACCCACTTCGGGAACAGCACGAATTCGATCGGCATGAACGGTGCCGCGCGCCACGGCACCTGGCCGAACGTCGCGAGCAGGATGCGCGTGAACACGTTCGAGCGTGCCGCGCCGCCGAGCTTCAGGATTGCGTCGCGCGCGCGGGTCATGTGAGGCGCCTGTTCGCTGTCGCCGGCCGCCTTCAGCGCGAAGTACGCCTTCACGCTGCACGACACGTCCGGCGCGCCATCGACGTACAGATCCCATGCGCCGTGCGTGTCGAGCCGCTGGTTCGCGCGCAGGTAGCGCGCCATCTTCTCCTGGCGCACGTCGTCGATCTTGTCCATGAAATGCATCATCAGGATGTATTCCGCGGTGATCGTCGCGTCGGATTCGAGTTCGAAACACCAGCTGCCGTCGGGCTGCTGAAGGCGTACGAGTGCGTCGCGTCCACGGGCGATTGCAGTGTCGAGCGCGGACCAGGGAGAGGGGGCCATTTTGTTCATGCGGCGGATCATACCATCCAGCCGGAATGTTTATATCGACACGCCTGGGTGCTACCATCCGCACCATGAAAAAACGCCTCGAACCCGCGCCGCGCGACGTGTCCGCGCCCGTCGAACCGGCTGGAACACCCGACGCACGGGCGCCTGAAGGATCATCGGCGCCGGCCGTACTTGTGGCCGGCGTGCGGCGAAAAAAAGCGCCGGACCAAGTGCGCGCGCAATTGCTGGCGGCGGCGTCGGAGATCGCGACGCATCACGGCGTGGCCGCGTTGACGCTCGACGCGGTGGCCGAGCGTGCCGGCGTGACGAAGGGCGCGCTGCAATATCACTTCGCGAACAAGCAAGGGCTGCTGGATGCGCTGTTCGGGCAGGCGACCGAGCGGTTCGGCGCGCAACTGGCCGCGCGGTTGGCGGCCGATTTCCGCGGCGACGGCGCGGCGGCGCGCGCATATCTGCATGCGGTGCTCGATGCGGCCAATCCCGCCGCGAGTATCGAGGTGCTGCGCGTGCTGGTCGCGTCGATGATCACCGAGCAGGACACGCGCGCGCGCTGGTCGGTGCCGATGCGCGAATGGACGCGGCCCGACCCGGTGCCGCTCGAGCGCGCCGCGACGCTGATGATCTGCCGGCTCGCGGCCGACGGGTTGTGGATTTCGGAGTTGCTCGACAGCGTCGACGTATCGGCCGAATTGCGCGCTGAGATCGTTCGGCAGCTCGATGCGATGAGCAAGGGCGTGTTTCCGAAGTGATGCGCCGCCGATCCTGTTGCGCCGCGCCGCGCGTGAACGGAGCGGGAACCCTGCCGGCTTCCCGACGCGCGATCATCCAGCCGGGATAGCAGAGCGGCAACGCGCTCACGGCATCGAGACGCGCCCGTTCATCGTCGGTCAGCACGACGTCGACCGCGCCGAGATTGTCGTCGAGCTGGTCGATCCGCTTCGCGCCGATGATGAGGCTCGTGACCGCCGGCTTGACGAGCAACCACGCGAGCGCGATCCGCGCGACCGACACGCCGCCCACATGCCGGCATCCGCGTTGCCGCTCATCGTCATCGTGCCGAGGCACAGCTCGGACACATACAGGCCGGTGCGGCCCAATTGCTTGTATTTCATTGCAGCGCCCTTCAGAATCGGCCGGACCCGATGCGGGGCGTCGGCCGGTGGCGCCCCGCATGAACGTCGGGATGTTAGTTGGCGCGTGATTGGCCGGCCCGCAACTGCCCGGCAATCCCCGCGACGCGCGCGCCATAGCGTCGGGCCGTTTCGAGATCGCCCGGCGACATCTCTTCCGGCGACGCATCGGCCGGCGTCTGCGCCATCGGCGCGATGTAGGCGCCCATGCGGTTCAGGTCGTCGCGCGTCGACGCTTTCAGATTCGCCGGCTTGATGTCCATGCTGACCCAGATGCCGCCGTGCTGTCCGGCCAGCAGGAAGAAGTATTCGAGCGTATTGAGCTTGTCGCCGTTGATGCTTGCGCTGTTGGTGAAGCCGCCGAAGATCTTGTTCCGCCATCCGCTTTCGAACCAGACCTTCGACGATGCATCCGCGAACTTCTTGAACTGCCAGCTCGGGCCGCCCATGTAGGTCGGCGAGCCGAACAGGATTGCGTCGGCGGCGGCCAGCGTGTGCCACGCGTCGTCGGCGAGGTTGCCGTCGGCATCGATCGCGACGAGTGCGGCGCCGGCGCCGTCCGCGACGGCGCCGGCCATGCGTTGCGTATGGCCGTAGCCGGAGTGGTAGACGACGATCGTTTTGACCGGCGGGTCGAGTTGTTGATCCATGAGGGTTTCCTTTCGTTCGGGTTGTCGTTCAGACGACGTGGGAAGCCACTCTACCGAGCCGCAATCGGGTGATAAACGACGACAGATTGAACGTTCTGTTACTTTCCGGATGAACAATGCAGAACCTTGACGCGCTTTTGATTTTTGCCCGTGTCGCCGACATGGCGAGCTTCACGCGTGCCGCCGAAAGCCTCGGCATTCAGAAAGGACGGGTATCCACGGTTATCCGTGCGCTCGAACGGGACATGGGTGTCGCACTGCTGCATCGGACCACGAGGCGCGTGCAGCTCACCGAAGACGGACGCGCGTTCTATGCGCGCGCAACCGATCTGCTCGCCGAAGTGCAGGAATTGCAGTCGATGTTCTCGGGGCGCGGTACCTCGCTGCGCGGCAGGTTGCGCGTGGACATGCCCACGGAACTCGCGCGCAGCGTCGTGGTGCCGGCGCTGCCGCAACTGATGGCCGCGCATCCGGATCTGGAGCTGGAGCTTTCCAGTACCGACCGGCGTGTCGATCTGGTTCGGGAAGGGTTCGATTGCGTGATCCGGCTCGGCCCGATCGCCGACGAGACGCTGATCGCGCGGCCGCTTGGCAGGCTGCGCATGACGAATGCGGCGAGCCCCGACTATCTCGCGCGGCATGGCGTGCCGCATACGCTCGCCGATCTGCGCAGCCAGGGGCACAAGATGATTCACTACACGCTGACGCTCGGCGCGCGGCATCCCGGATGGGAATACCCGGACGGCGACGGCTATGCGTGGCTGCCGTTGCCCAGCGCGATGCAGGTCAACAGCGTGCAGACCTATCACGCGGCGGGGCTGGCGGGCATCGGGCTGATCCAGGCCGGCTATTCGGCGCTCGCGCATCACATCGAAAGCGGCGCGCTCGTGGAGGTGCTGCCCGACTTGCGGCCCGAGCCGCTTGCCGCGTCGCTCGTCGTCGCGCATCGGCGCAATCTTTCGCCGCGCGTGCGGGTTTTCATGGACTGGATCGGGGGCGTGTTGGAGCCGTACCTCGATTAGCGGAGGAGGGCTGCAGGATTTTCCGAATCCGTGTGGCGATGAACGTCGGGCACTGCATCAACACGCCGAATCCCGCGCCTCGTCAAGCACCCACTCCGCAAACGCCCGCACCGGCGCCGCGCTCAATTCGATCGGCTCCGGCAGCACGAGGCAGAAGTTTTTCGTCACCGCCTTGCCGTCCGGCCAGGGCGCGACCAGGCGCCCTTGTTCAAGCTCGGCCCCGATGTAAAGGCGCGGCACCAGTGCGACGCCGAGGCCGGCCAGCGCGGCCTCGATCAGCATCGAATGCAGATCGTATCGCGGGCCGACCGCCGAATTGGTCAGCACGATGCCGGTCTCCTGTGCATAGCGCTGCCACGCATCCGGATTCTGCCGCCGGTGAAGGCGCGGCAGCGCATCCAGCGACGGATTGGCGCCGGCACGTTCGAGCAGCGCCGGACTGCAGACGGGCACCAGCACCTCTTCCAGCAGCGGATGCAGATGCATGCCGGCCCAGGCCGGATGCGCAAAGTGAATGGCCGCGTCGAATCCGCTGCCGGCCAGCAGGAACGGCTCCATCCGTTCGGCGATATGCACGGTGACGTTCGGATGGCGCGCCTGAAAGCGCTTCAGCCGCGGGATCAGCCAGCGGGTCGCGAAGGTTGGAATCGCGGCGATATCGATGCTCGCGCCTTCGACGGGCTGCCCCATCAGATACAGGCTGTCCCGTTCGAGCCGATCCAGAATCTCGCGCACCTGTACCGCGTATCGCGTGCCGTTGGGCGCCAGCCGCACGCGGTTGCCGACGCGCTCGAACAGCGTCACGCCAAGGAACGCCTCGAGCCGGCCGATCTGGCGACTGACCGCGCCCTCGGTGCGCGCCAGCTCGTCGGCGGCGCGGGCGAAGCTGCCGTGTCGGGCCGCGGCCTCGAAGGCCAGGAGCGCGGAATTGCTCGGGATCTTGCGTCGCATCGGGGTCTCGCCGGTCGGAGCGCGTTCGATCGTCAGCTTGATCAAATATCACTGAAGGCTGACTTTAAGTCGATATCTATGCGGGAAACCGCAGATTAGCATTACGTCACTGCACTGAATATCCCGCATTCGAAGCGAAGGACAAGCCGATGATCTACACCGTGGAATGCAGCTTCGCCGACCCTGCCAGCGAAGCCGAATGGAACGACTTCTACAACCTCGACAAGCTGCCGGCGCTCATCTCGGTGGCCGGTTTTCACACGTCGCAGCGTTTCAGCGCGATCAGCGACGGTTGCCCCGTCTATCTGGCCGTTCACACGATCGACGGCCTCGACGTACTGACCGGCGACGAATATCGGCAGAAGGGCGGCGGCAATTTCGCGCGGTGGCAGCAGCACATCACCGACTGGCACCGCAACCTCTATAGCGATATCGGTCGTGCGCCGGCGGTCAATGCCGACGAACTGCTCGTGCTGAGCGCCAGCGGGCCCGACTCGCTGATCCAACTGGGCCTGAAGCCGCTGGCCATGCAGGCCGTCGCGCTGGAGCAGTGTCCGGCGCGCCGCTGGCTCGCGGTCCTGCGGCACAGCGATGCGCCGCTTGCCGGGAACGTGCCGGCCGACCTCGATCTGTACGCACCGATGACCGAGCAACTGACGAAGGCCGCCCGCGATGCCTAACGTGACTTTCCATATCGATGCGGAACGCATGCCGCCTGACGCAAGCCTCGCCGAACTGTCCGGCGACTGCATCGAACTCTGTACGGATGTCCTTCAGGCGGAACAGCGGAATGTCCACATCATTTACGTGGCGGTCCGGCACGGCTGCGGGCATCCCGTTTTCGCGGAAATCCGCTATCGCGTGGCGTCGTTTCGCCCGCCCGCGGTCATGAACGCGTTCATGGAAGCGCTGGATCGAGCAATCGTTCGCCGTACGGGGCTGACGGCGCGCATCCGTTGCTTCGGTCATGCCGCGCCGGACCTTCACGCCCGTAACTAGTCGCTGCGGAGAAGCATGATGTCCAACGTTACGTTTCCCGGCCGGCGTGTCGGGGATTTCACGATCACCGCGATCAGCGACGGCTACCTCACGGCCAGCCTCGATTTCCTGTCGAATATCGACGCGACCGACGCTGCCGGGATGCAGCGCGCGGCCGGGCAGCAGCAGCCGTCCGCCGTGCATATCAACTGCTACGTGGTGCGCGGCGCGGGCCGCACGATTCTCATCGATGCCGGAGCGGGCGGCATCAAGGAATGGGGTGGCCGCCTGCACGGCAATTTGCGGCTCGCCGGTATCGATTCTGCCGCGATCGACACCGTCCTGCTCACCCACGCCCATCCCGACCACGTCGGCGGGCTGGTGAATGCGGCCGGACACGCGGCGTTTCCGAATGCGGAACTGGTCGCGCATCGACGCGAGGTCGAATTCTGGCGCGACGACGGCAACCTGAGCCGCGCCAGCGAACGCGCGCGCGGCAATTTCCGGATCGCGCGTCACGCATTCGACGCTTACGGCGACGCGCTGCGGACCTTCGACGAAGGCGAGGTGCTGCCCGGCATCGCTGCCATACCGCTACCGGGGCATACCGACGGACATACCGGCTACCTGCTCGAATCCGGTGATCAGGGCCTGCTCGTGTGGGGCGATATCGTGCATTTTCCGCATATCCAGATCAAGCGGCCGGATGTGTCGATTGCGTTCGACCAGGATGCGTCGCAGGCGGCGACCACGCGTTCGCGGCTGCTGGATCGGGTCAGCGCGGAAGGGCTGCTGATCGCCGGCATGCATCTGGGCGAGCCCGGGTTCGCGCGAATCAGGCGAACGAACGGCGAATACGGGCTGTTTTACGAGACCGACGCGTGACGCGATGCCGGTGATCCCGCTGGAGCCGCCTGCCGACATGCCCTACGGCGACAGGCGGGCAATGGGGTAGTACGCGTGCGGAAACGTTTGGCAGATCGCCACGCACCAGCGCGACCTGTCGGCAGATTCGCTCCAGGCTCGGCGGCGGCCGGTAGCCGCGCTGCTTCCCCCTTCCCCTGTCGCAATCGTCAAGATTCGCGTCGCTTGCGGATAAAAGCCGCCCGTTCCCTGCGCCGTTAACCCGTTCGCAGCTCCCGCGCCGCGTACTGCGTGATGGCGCGCGTCGTTCGTGTTCCGGAATTCACATCCGCCGCTGGCCGTGCCCGGCCGGCTCAAGGGAACGTCATGCGAAAACAACTCACTATCCGTGGTGGCCTCGTCGCGACCATCGCCGGCTATACCGTGCTGCTCGTGCTGGTGGTCGGCGCCTGCATCGCGGCGCTCTACGTCGGCAACGGCTCGCTCGAGGCGATGTACCGCGACGACACCGCGTCGCTGCTGCACCTGAAGACCAGCTCCGAGCGAATGCTGGTGCTGCGCGAACGCATGAGCGACGTCGCGCAGATCATCAGTGCCGGCCAGCCCGCGAAGGACGAAGTCGCGCAACTTCACGCGCTGCTCAAGCAGAGCAACGACGAACTGGACGCGTACACGCGTCTGCACGCGCGCGACGCCAGCGAGCAGGCGCTGTTCGACACGCTGCAGAACCACCGTCGCGCGCTGCTCGACCGCGTGTTCCTGAAGGCGCTGTCGCAGCTCGACGGCGACGACGCGTTCAACTTCCTCGACACGCAGCGCACGGCGCCGCCTGCGTTGTTCGCCGCGTACCAAGCGGCGATCGATGCGCTCGAATCGTTCCAGGTCACGCGCCAGAAGGCGCGCTACGAGGCGGCCGGCGTCAATTTCCACCGGATCGTGTGGGGGATGGGCGCGGTCGCGGCGCTGGCGCTCGTCGTCGGGTTCGTGGCGCAACGCGTACTCGCGAAGGCGATCATCGAGCCGATCAACCTCGCGGTCGACCAGTTCGAGAAAATCTCGAAGGGCGACCTGACCGGCGCGGTCGTCGTCCCGGGCGCCAATGAAATGGCGTATCTGCTGAATGCGCTGAAGCGGATGCAGGACGGCCTCGTCGATACCGTGAGCCAGGTGCGCGCGAGCACCGAGACGATCGTCGGCGACGTGCGCACGATCGCGAGCGGCAACGTCGATTTGTCCGCGCGTACCGAGCAGCAGGCCGTGTCGCTGCAGCAGGCGGCCGCGAGCGTCGAGCAACTGACGGCGGCCGTGCGCCAGAACGCGGACAACGCGCGCGATGCGCGCACGTACGTCGAGGGCGCGGCCGGCATCGCGTCGCGCGGCGGCGAAGCGATGCAGCGCGTCGTCGAGACGATGTCGGAAATTTCGACCAGCTCCACGCGCATCTCCGGCATCGTCGGCGTGATCGAGAGCATCGCGTTCCAGACGAACATCCTCGCGTTGAACGCCGCCGTCGAAGCCGCGCGCGCGGGCGAGCAGGGGCGCGGGTTCGCGGTCGTCGCGACCGAGGTGCGCGGGCTGGCCCAGCGCTGTGCGGCGGCGGCGAAGGAAATTCGCGAGCTGATCGGTCATTCCGCGCGACGCGTCGAAGACGGCAGCGGCCTCGTCGCACGGGCCGGCTCGGCGATGGCCGAGCTCGTCGCGGCGGTCGAGCGCGTCAATGCGATCATGGGCGAAACCAGCCAGGCATTCGACGAGCAGTCGTCGGGCATCGAGCAGGTGAACGCCGCGGTGATCCAGATGGAGCAGACGATGCAACGCAATGCCGCGCTGGTCGAGGAGGCGGCGGCCGCGGCACTGTCGCTCGACGAACAGGGCGCGCGGCTGAGCGCGGCGGTCGCACAGTTCCGGCTGCGCGAAGCGGCGCTCGCGTGACGGGTGCGCTTATTGCGGTGCGTCCGGCAACGTGTAGTCGAAGCGATACGCGTGCTGGCCGTTATCGATATCGATGAGCATCGTGCCGGACAGCCCGAGCAATGCGTCCGTGCCGGAATCGGGCACGACCGTGATCGACTGCGTCGGCTGCCCGCGCGTCATGGTGGCGCTGTGCTGCAGGACGAAGCTGCCCTTGCGTCCGCCGAGCACGCCTTTGACGGTTTCCATCGCGACGTAGCCGGCCGAACCCTGAACGCTGCTGCGAAACGCGAGCATTTCGCCCTGGCTGACGGCTTCCAGATCGCCGTGAAAATGCTTGTCCAGCGACATGCGGCCGAGCCCGCTGCTTTCCGCGACGTGACTCAGGGGTTCCGGATTCAGCTTCACCTCGAACGGACCGCTGGCCTGCAGTTTCATGACTGTTCTCCTCGTTGAATGGGCAAGCGGCACTATAAGCCAACGCTGCCGACGGTGGCTGATCGTCCCTATGCGCGATGACCGTCCTGTTTGATTCCTGCAAGGACCGACTTGAAAGGTGCGCCGCCGTAGTTCGACAGGTTCCTCTACTCGTCGCCTTGACCTTGAAGTCGACTTGAAGCTTAGAGTGCTTGCCGACGACAGTGAATCGGCAGGCTTCGGATCTCGCCTGTCACTGGTCGACCATCGACGGGAGACAACGAACATGGACAGGCGTTTTACACAGGTCGAATTCGGGCCGCACACGGTCGACGTGCCCGAGGGCGGGTACTACGACCGATTTGCGGATACCGACGTGAACATCGGCGCCACGGCGCGCGCGCGTGTCGCGGGGCCGGGCGGCCGACCCGATCTGAGCCTGAGCGTGCCGCTGCCGGTGCTGACCAGCGTGCCGTCGCAATCGCACATGGGCACGACGACGATGGTCAACCGCATCGACGGCGCATGGCATCAGGCGTCGGTGCAGACCAACATGCTGTCGTTCGCGCAGCGCCTGTTGCCGCGCAACGTCGAACTCGTGCGGCACGGTGGGCCGCTCAGCCAGTTGCTCGACGGGCTCGGCGCATCCACAATCATGCGTCTCGACGTGGTCAAGGATGCGCAACTGGTGCTCAATCTGCCGACGTCGTTGACGGCCTTCGATGAACCCGGAAAGCCACGCTAACGATACGGATGCGGGCGACGTGCGCGCACCGAAGGAGTCGTCCATGCCGCAACCGACCTACGATCTCGTCGTATTCGGCGCCACCAGTTTCGTCGGGCAGATCCTGGCCCGCTATCTGTCCGACTATCTGTCGGACGCCGGTGCCGGCGAAACGCTGCGGTGGGCGATCGCGGGACGATCCGACGCGAAGCTCAGGCAGGTCGGGGATACGCTCGGCGCGGCCGCGCAGTCGGTGCCGATCATCGTCGCCGACGCGGCCGACGAGACGCAACTCCGGGCGCTGTGCGCGCAAACGCGGGTGGTGGTGTCCACGGTCGGCCCCTACGCGCTGTACGGCGAGCCGCTGGTCCGGGTCTGCGCGCAGACCGGCACCGACTATTGCGATCTCACCGGCGAAACGCAGTGGATCAAGCGGATGATCGACAAGTACGAGCCCGCGGCTCGCCAATCGGGCGCGCGCATCGTGCATTGCTGCGGCTTCGACTCGGTGCCGTCCGACATGGGCGTGTTTTTCCTGCAGCAACAGGCTCGGCAGCAGTGGGGCGTGCCGGCCGCTCACGTGAAGATGCGCGTGAAAACGCTGAAGGGTGGTGCATCGGGCGGCACCGTGGCCAGCGTGATCAACGTGGTGCGAGAAGCGGCGGCCGATCCGGCATTGCGCCGCGAACTGCTCGATCCTTATTCGTTGTGCCCGCAACGGCATGGTTTCACCGTGCGGCAGCATGCGGTTCGATCCGCCGAATTCGATCGCGACTGCGATGCGTGGATCGCGCCGTTCGTGATGGCGGCGATCAACGAGCGTGTCGTGCATCGCTCCAATGCGCTGGCCGGCCATGCGTACGGCAGCCGCTTTACCTATGACGAAGCCGTGATGACGGGCACGGGTCTGAAGGGGCGCATGACCGCGCTGACGATGGTGGCGGGCCTCGGTGCATTCATGGTCGGCGTCCTCGTCGGGCCGGTGCGCGGCCTGATGGAGCGCTTCCTGCTGCCGAAGCCCGGCGAAGGGCCGAGCGTGGATGCCCAGCAGGCCGGCCGCTACGATTTGCGCTTCTTCGGCCGCGCCGACGACGGCCGAACCTTGCGTGTGAAAGTCACCGGCGATCGCGATCCGGGCTATGGCTCCACCGGCAAGATGCTCGGTCAGGCCGCGATCAGTCTCGCACTCGATTGCAGCCGTGACGGCGTGAAGACCGGACGCGGTGGCGGGTTCTGGACACCTGCGACGATGTTCGACGAACGCTATATCGAGCGTCTGGTGCGCCATGCCGGGTTGCGCTTCGAGGTGATTTGAACGGAGCACGTCAGCAACCATTCGAGCCCGGAGGGGGCGCGGTACCCGTCCCGGTAATACGCTCGCGGGCGGTACCGCTACACCCGGTTGCGCTTGCCCGCGCCCGTGCGGGCAGCGGTTTCGTCCAGAATCGTCGCCGCGAATTCGACGGCCGCCGGCATCCGCGCGTCGTGCATCATCACGAATTCCATCTCCGGCAGTTCCGGCAAGCCTTCGGGCAACCCCAGTTCGCGAAGCGTGTCGTCGATCGCGCTGCGCGGCACCGGCGCGATCGCGATGCCGGCGCGTGCGAAGGTGCGGATGCCGGTCACGCTGGGGCTTTCGCACGCGATCCGGTAGCGCATGCCGGCCAGCGCGAGCGCCGTGATGGCGGCGCCGCGATACGGGCACGGATCGGGGAAACACGCGAGCGGCACGTCGCCTTCCGGAAGCGGCTCGTGGCGCGCGAACGCCCAGACGAGCGGCTCGTGCCACAACGTCGCGCCGTGGCCCGCGTGCGCGCACCGGCTGCCGATCACGAGATCGAATTCGCCGTTGGCGTGCCGCCGGAACAGGCTGTCGCCGATGTCGACGACCAGATCCAGCCGCAGGCCACGCCGCGCGGCGCCATGGCGGCGCATCAGGTCCGGCAGCCAGCCGCCTGCAAAGTCCTCCGACACGCCGATCCGCAGCTTGACGTCGGTGGCGTCACTGGTTCCCAGCCTGGCCCGCGCTTCCTCGCTCAGATTGAGCATCGCGCGCGCGTAGCCGAGCAGCGTCTCGCCATGCCCGGTGAGCGTGACGCTGCGCGTGTTGCGCACGAGCAGCGCCTGGCCGACCTGTTCCTCGAGACGAAGGATTTGCGCGCTGACCGCGGACTGGCTGAGGTTCAGCCGACGCCCGGCGCCGGTGAAGCTGCGCACGTCGGCAACCGCAACGAATGTATGAAGCAGCGCCGTGTCGAGGGGAGCATTCATTTATCACCAATCCGGGTTAATCTGATCAATTAATATCGTTTCCGGATTATAGGACGACCCGATAGGCTGCGAAGCGAAGTGGGCGAGCGCGCATCCGGCGCGCCGTCGTCACTCTTGGCAAGGACCGACGCCATGACACGCGTGCTCTATATCGAAGGCTCACCCAACAAGGCCTATTCGGCGTCCATCGAGGTGTGCAATGCATTTCTCGACGCGTACCGGCAGGCCCATCCCGATCACGAGATCCGGACGCTCGATATCTGGGATCTGCCGATGCCCGAATTCGACGGCGCCGCGCTGGCCGCGAAATATGCCGGACTGAGCGGCACGGCGTTGACGTCGGAGCAGGCGGCGGCGTGGCAGCAGATCGAGCGGCTCGCGGCGCCGTTCCACGAAGCGGACAAGTTCCTGTTCGGCGTGCCGCTGTGGAATTTCAGCATTCCGTACAAGCTCAAGCAGCTGATCGACGTGATCTCGCAGAAGGATGTGTTGTTCACGTTCGACGGAACGGGTTTCACCGGCAAGCTGGTCGGGAAAAAGGCGGCGGTGGTCTACGCGCGCGGGCTTGCCTATCAGTCGCCGGGTTCGTTTACGCCGGCCGCCGAATTCGATCTGCAGCGCCCTTACATGGAAACGTGGCTCAAGTTCGTGGGCGTGACGGACATCACGGGGATCGTCGTCGAGCGCACGTTGTTCGGTCCGGACGGGCGGGTCGACCGGAGCCGGGCGATCGACGAAGCACGAGCGATCGCACCGACGTTCTGACGTTGCTGGCGTGGGGCACCCGGCGCGGTGCACCCGGCGCGGGTCGAGCGTCAGCGCCCGCCGCGTGCGACGGCGAGCGCGACGCCGAAGCCCACCAGCAGGCATCCGAACGTGCGATCGATCCAGTGCCGCAGCGACGGCAGGCGATCGCGGACAGCCGTGGCCGAGAAACAGATCGCCACGAGGCTGAACCAGCCGGCATGGGCGGCCGCGATGAACGCGCCGTAGCCGATCTGCACGATCAACGGCGTGTCGGGCCGGACTGCCTGCATGAACAGGCTGACGATGAACACCGTGGTTTTGGGGTTCAGCGCATTGGTCAGGAAGCCCGTGCGCAGCGCGGCGAGATCGGACAGCGGCGCGCCGCTCGTGTCGGCTTGCACGCTGCCGGCTTTCGTCATGAGCATCTTTGCACCGAGGTAGACCAGGTAGATCGCGCCGATCAGCTTGACGGCATCGAAGAGCCACAGCGACTGACGGATCAGGAGCCCGACGCCCAGCAGCGTGTAGCTCACGTGGACCGTCACGCCGAGCCCGATCCCGCATGCGGTGAGCACGCCGGAACGACGCGACAGCATCAGGCTGTTGCGCGTGACCATCGCGAAGTCCGGCCCCGGGCTGACGACGGCGAGCAGCGTAATGGTGACTACGACTATCAATTCGGTCATGGCGTTGTTCCTGCGAAGGATAGGTTGATGGCACAATCGTATCGATCGTGCTTCATCAGGAAAAACGATGATTTCTGACCAGAATGGTGAGTCTGAATCACTATCGATTCGGACGAACCTGCCGTCGCTGATGGCGCTGCGCTGTTTCGAGGCCGCGGCGCGTCACGAGCATTTCAGTCGCGCGGCCGACGAGCTGTGCGTGACCCATGGCGCGGTCAGCCGCGCGGTGCGCTTGCTCGAGGACGATCTGGGCGTGGCGCTGTTCGAGCGTCGCAGCCGTCGCGTGTTCCTGACCGAAGCGGGCCGCACACTCGCGCAGGCCGTCCATGACGGCCTGGGCCTGATGCGTCACGCCGCCCACGCGTTGCGCGCCGAGGCCGCCCGTGCGCGGCGTTCGGTGCTGTCGTGCGAGCCGACGCTCCTGATGCGCTGGCTGATCCCGCGCTGGCCGGATTTCCAGGCGCGGCACGCGGGCGTCGATATCCATCTGGCCGCCGCGGGCGGGCCGTTCTCGTTCGACAGCGGTGTCGACATGGCGATTCGTCGCAACGATTTCGCGTGGCCGGCGGGATATCACGCCGAGCATCTGTTCGCCGAGCGGGTGGCGCCGGTTTGCCGGCCGGACAAGGTCGGTGCATGGTTTGCGTCGCGGCGCGGCGGCCGCACGTTGAAGCCCGACGCTGCGCTGCTGCATACGCGGACCCGGCCGGACGCATGGAACGCGTGGGCGGGGGCGGCGAATCAGCCGGCCGTGAACGGGCACGGGCAGCAGTTCGATCATTTCTATTTCAGTCTGCAAGCGGCCGTCGCGGGGCTGGGGGTAGCGATCGGGCCGTGGCACCTGGTGCGCGACGACATCGAAAGCGGTGTGCTGGTTGCGCCGATGGGGTTCGTCGAGGATGGATCGGATTACTACCTGTTGACGCCGGCGCCGGTGGCGGACGGGAGTGCGCAGGCGGCGTTGTTGGGGTGGTTGAGGGGGCGGGTTTGACGGGGGCCGGTACTTCGTCGACGCTCGCTATCGATATCGACGCCCAAGACGATATTGTCGCTTATGGGGCAGACGCCATCTCGAATCGAAATAGAGAATGCATGGTCTTGCCGATGCTTGCTCATGCCAGCCAGCGAACGGAAAATGCGTTGGCGGAGACGCGTTCGCAAGCCCGCCATTAGCGTGAACAGGCCCTGGCCCGACGCTGCATAGGGCGGCAGGATGTCGACCGGCTTTTATCGAAATGACGTGTCCCGGCGCGCGCACGTCGCTAAAGGAATCCCGATGCGTGCTTTACCGCCGCAACGAATCTGCGCCGATGAAGTCGCCGTCATTCTTCATCTTTTTGATACGGTTTTTAACGATGCACGCGCAAACCTGGGCGACGTCAGGCTGCAGCGACTATTTCCCCGTCGCGTTTAAATCTGCATCCTTTACCCGAAGGTCAACGACGAGGCGAAGCCATGCAACTTCAAACCGGTAATTTATTCAGCGTCGAAGGGCGGCGCGGCGGCGACGAGCGAATCGACATGCTCGTCGAGAACTCGCGCGTGAATGTCGAGCGAATCGTGTCGATGGGGCATGCGAGCCCGGCCGGGTTCTGGTATGACGACCCGCGGGCCGAATGGGTCGTGCTGCTATCCGGCGCGGCCGTGCTCGAATTCGAAGAGAATGCGACGCGGCTCGATATGCGCGCCGGAGATTACGTACTGATCGAGCCGCATTGCCGTCATCGTGTCGCATGGACGCATGACGAATTGCAAACCGTCTGGCTTGCGATCTATTACGAACGCTGAAGAAAGGATGGGCGTGCGGCACGGTCGGTGGATCAATCCGTGCACGACACGCCGATCGGGCAAAACCTCGTCAACCGGAGCGGCCATGGAATACCGCCGGTATCGATGCCCCCAATCAATGCCCAACTTGCCGGGCAGCGTGTTGAATCACGCGCCGGCCCATGCGGGGAATCTTATTCCTGGATCAGGAATCGATTGCGATTCTTCGCATCCTTGATCCATGCGGGTGCGCGACCGCGGCCCGACCAGGTGGCCCCGGTCTTCGGATCGCGATACTTGGCCTGCACGGGGGCGCCCGCCTGTTTGGCCGGCCGACCGCGGCGCGTACCGAAAATGTCTTTTTCGGTAATGCCGTATTCCGCGACTTTGGTGCGGATGTCGTCGACGATCGCCTGGAATTCAGCGGCGCGCGCTGCTTCGGCTTTCTCGGCCAAAGCATCCATTTGGGCTTTCAGTTCCTTGTAAGTTGCCATATATCACTCTTCAGGTTGTGTCCATACATGATAGCGGTTTCAGCTGAAATAATGAAGAAAATTGCTCCGACTACGAATTCCATTGTCGATATCGCAATGGATGACTGCTTCGAACACCTGAGAAGTGGCTCGGCGGGATCGTTTGCATCCGATCTTCTCGTGCGGGACAAGCTTCGGAGACTCAATTATTCTTTATCTTTTTTCAGAGGGATTGGGGAATTCACTGATGAACAGGGATGAAAAGCTGAAACAGGTCGCAGCCGAATTCGGATTCGATCCGGACGAAACGATCAGGATCGGCGGAAAGTACACGCCGGTCGTGATCGACGGAAGCACCGCCTACATTGCCGGCCAGGTGCCGCGAATCGGGGAAGTCGTGCATTTCGTCGGTATCGTCGGCGAATCCGTTTCGCTCGAAGACGGCCGCCGCGCGGCCGGCATTTCCGCGCTGCGCGCGCTGGCGCTGATCCGTAAGCAGTGCGGCACGCTCGATGCGATCGCAACGGTGCCGCGCATGACCGTGTACGTGCGAAGCGCGCCCGGCTTCACGATGCAAAGCGAAGTGGCCGACGGCGCGTCGGACGTGTTGGTCGCGGTGCTCGGCGACGCCGGCGTCCATACGCGTTCGTCGGTCGGCGTGCTGCAATTGCCGAAGGGTGCGTCGGTCGAAGCCGATTTCATTTTCGGGCTGACTCGCGGCGGCGTCGCCGCTTGATTCGGGATCACCGCGGCGACGGGACAGCGGCCCGCGTTGTATCGATCAGTGCGCCGTGCGCGAGCGGGCGGCGTCGGGCGTCATCCCGGTCCATTCGTTGAATGCGCGGAAGAACGAATTCGGATCCTGGTAACCGAGCAGGAACGCGATCTGACTGTAGGGCAGGTCCGAGCGATCGAGGTAATGCCACGCGAGCTTCTCGCGGACTTCCGCCAGCAGGGTTTTGACGTTCGCGCCTTCGTCGCCGAGCCGCCGCTGCAGCGTCCGCTTGCTGATCGCAAGCGTTTGCGCGACGCTGTCCGCGGTGGCTGGGGGCTGACGTCGCGCGGCAGCGTGACGGCGCGCGCCGACAGCTCGGTGCGGGTCGCCAGCCGCGCGAGTTTCACGAAGAAGCCGAGTTCGGCCGCGACCAGCATGCCGGGCGGCGGGATGTCGCGCTCGAGGAAATCGACGGCGAGAGTCAGCGCGTCGGCCTCGTGCGACACGCGCAACCGGACCGGGCCGATCAGCGGCTTGAACTGGCCGATGCGCCGGAGCGCGATCTCCAGGTTCGGGCTGCAGAACGCGGGGAACAGCGGCGGATCGTGCCGTTGCCCATTTGCCGCACGATCTCGAAGCTCTCCGACGTCGCGTACGGATTGATGCCCGGCCCGATCACGAGCGACGGATTGATGGTCACGAGATCCCGGCGTTGCTGCGGGCGGGCAATCTTCCACGCTTCGCGCTCGGCAACGGTCTTCGAATACGAATAGAGCTGATGGGTCGGCGACGAGCTGGTGTTCCAGACCGCTTCGGTGAACACACCATCGGGCGTCGCGGCGAGATCGGCGTTGTCGCCGTAGATCGCCGCGCAACTGCGGGTCAGCACGACGCGCCGCACCGACGGCGTGCGGTTTGCCGTCTCGAGCACGTTGCACGTGCCGAGCAGCGCCGGATCGACCAGCGCCTTCTGCGGATCGCGAACGGTGACGGTGAACGGCGACGCGGTGTGGAACACGGTCCCGCAACCCGCCATCGCGTCCGCGTACGACCCGGGTTCGAGCAGGTCCGCGCGGAAATAGCGGATCGTGCCGGGCTTGCCGGCCGCGATGCGCTGGAGGTGCGCGAGCTTGTCCGGGCTGTCGGGGTCGCGGACGGCCGCATGGACCGTCAGGCCGGCTTCGAGCAGCCGCTGCACGAGCCAGCCCGCGACGTACCCGGTCGCGCCGGTGACCATGACGGGAAGGTCGGTATCGATATTCATGAAGGGATTCCGTTGCAGAGGGGATGCGCCATTTGCGCGCCGCTTCACTCGCAAAGCGCGCCAATCGACATGCAGGGGGCGACAGGCGGCGCGAGACTGGCACACCATGCCCGGCTTCCAGTCGAAGGGGCTACGACTGGAACGACGATGCCGTGCGTTGGAACATCGCAAGGCGTGCGACGAAGCCGCACGTCGCTGCCTGCGGCCGATTCGTCAGACGTGAAAGCGCACGCTTCGCCGGCATGCTCGCCGTCGTGCTGCTGCGCAACGAGCCGCGCCGCGCCAGCCGGCCGTTTTTACCCCGTCCTTTCCGGAAGTCATCGCCTGACCCATATCAACCGGCATCCCCAGTTTTGGGGATGCCGGCGCCGAACGGTGCGCCTACGATGGTCAACGGGGCATCGCGACCGGATGTCGCCAGGACAATCGGACAGGCCTGTCGTTCCTTTGTCGATCGCTGTGTGCGTCCGCACAATCGATTGACATGATCGGCGCGTACGCTGATGCGCAACGTATGCGGTGCGTCGTCGGCGCCGCGGACGATCGCGCGTGGGTGACGGAAGGCCTGATGTCGTATTTCGGGGAATTTCAATCGATATGCTCGCACGAGACTATGTGGAACGTGAGCTCTCTCACATCCAGAGAATGGTGGCGCTGCTGGACAGCGAGACGGCCGTCGTCGATGTGTCGATGTCGGGCGCGGGGCGCGTCCGGCATCCGAGATACTGGCGCGGGCGTATCGAGGAACTGCTGTCGACGCCCGACGTGTCGCGTCACGTCAGAAAGCTGAGCGAAGCGGTGCTCGCGAAGATCGACGAGATGGAAGCGCGGTTCACCGCGATGAAGTAAGTGCCTCGTCGGACCGGGCGGCCAAACGCGTTCCCGTCGCGTCGCCCGGTCGAAAACGAGCGTTACGTCTGACGAGAACCGGTAATAAGCGTGGTATTTCGATCAAACCTGCATCGGCAATTTGAACAATGAGGCCGATTGAGTAAGATGCCCGAACGGCGTTCGATAAAAACGCACGGCACGGGGTGGCCAGATGCAGATGAACGGGGTGGTTCCATCGACATGGATCGATGACGTCTACGCTGCGGCGCTGGGCGACCAGCGATGGGAAGCGGTGCTGGACGGGCTGCGTTTGTCCGTCGGCGTCCGCATGGCGACGCTGCTGTCGTTCGACGACGCGGCGCGGCTGCCGGCGATCGAGCGGGCGGCCGGCGACGATCCGTCATGGGTCGCCGCGTGCCACCGCCGCTACAACACCGAGTTCTACCTGTACGACCCGGTCGTGCCGGTTGCCGCCGACTGGCAGGCAGGGCGCTGGTTCGAGGACGTCAGGCACTTGTCGGTGCGGCAGCGCACACATGGCGTGTTCTATCGGGAATTCCTGCAGCCGTTCGGGCTTGGCAGCATCTCGGGCCTGTACATCCATCGCGGCGAGGGCGCCAGCGCTTTCCTCAGCGTACAGAGCGGCCTCGAATCGGAAGGGCTGTCCGACGAGCAGCGCCGCACCATCGAAATCATGGGCGCCCACATCAGCCGCGCACTGCGCATCCACGCACGCATCGGCGAGCTCGAAGCGCGCGTGGCCGCCGCGGAATCGGCGCTCGACGCGGTGCCCGTGCCGGTATTCCTGCTCGGCGCGCAGCGCGAGCTGCGCTATACGAACCGCGCGGCCGAGCAGCTGATCGCCGCCGAACCCGCGCTGCGGATCCTGAACGGCCGTTTCGCGCCGGAAGGCTGCGTCGACGATGCGCAATGGCGGCATGCATTCGCACGCGGCGGGCTGTTGCTGCGTCGTGCGACCGGCGAGCCGCTACCGCTTGCGTTGATCCCCGTTCCCGAACAGTCGCGCCTCGCGCGCGAACAGCCCGGCGTCGCGGCGCTGATGACGGCCGCCGACCTGCGTTCGCCATCGGCGCGCGCGCAGCGCTTGCGGGTGTTCTACGGGCTGTCGTCGGCGGAAGCCGATCTCGCCGTGCTGCTGTGCTGCGACGGGCGCTCGCCGCAGGAATGCGCGGCGCTGCGCGGCGTGTCGATCGGCACGGTCCGCGCGCAGATCAAGTCGATCTACACGAAGACTGACGTGGCGCGCGCCGCGCAGCTGACGTCGCTGGTCATGCAGACCTGAGCGATCGATGCGCGCGGGCGCGCCTGCGTTTTTACCTATCCGCCGCCGATTCCCTGCAGGATCTTGCCGGTCCCGCCGCAGACGGTGCACGCCTGTCCCTCCACCATGCCGGTGCCGCGGCAGACGCGGCACGTGTCCTCGCCGATGCCCGGCGCGTCGGCAGGGCCTTCGTCGCCGGCGTTCGGCGGGGTAGCCGGGTCGGGCGGCGCTGATCGCTTCGTGATCGCCATGACTGGCTCCTTTCGCGTTTCACGCGGTGGCGGCGCGCATCGCGCGTGCCTGTCAGGCGGCGCGCCCGTCGACCACGGATCGATCGCGCGGGTTATCGCGGCGGCGCGGCAATATCGTTGTCAGTCATCACATGACAACAATGAATGAAGCGAAAGAAGGCCGTCAGGCGGGTGGAAACTGCGACGTCGATGGCCAATCCGCTCGCCGAGCGTTTCCGGAAAACGTTTCGCAAAAAAGTACGAAAACGGAGCAGCCAGCTTTCGGATCGCCCCGTAAGCGCTTGATGAAAGCCGTTATAGGGGTATGCACCAAGTGAGTTAAACGATTAACCGACGTACATTTGCCCAACACGTCATACGACGTATGACTCTGCGGTTCGGGGAAGCGCGTCGGGGAAGTCCGCGCGGGCCGCCGGATCGCCGCACAACAACGATCGACCATCCAGGAGACTCACCATGAAGCACCGATTCACCGGCTCCCGTACCGCCCTGGCCGTTGCCTTGATGGCCGGCTTCGCGCTGTCCGCGCAGGCGCGTGTGTTCCGCTCGGCGGACGTGCACGGCGACAATTTTCCGACCAACATGGCCGTGAAGTTCATGGGCGACGCGCTGTCGAAGCAGACGGGCGGCAAGGACTCGATCAAGGTGTTCGGCAACAGCGCGCTCGGCTCCGAGAAGGACACGGTCGACCAGGTGCGGATCGGCGCGATCGACATGGCGCGCGTGAACGGCGCGTCGTTCAACGAGATCGTGCCGGAATCGCTGATTCCGTCGTTCCCGTTCCTGTTCCGCGACGTCGACCATTTCCGCAAGGCGATGTACGGCCCGGCCGGCCAGAAGATCCTCGATGCGTTTACCGCGAAGGGGATGATCGCGCTGACGTTCTACGAGAGCGGCGCGCGCTCGATCTACGCGAAGCGCCCGGTGCGCTCGCCGGCCGACATGAAGGGGCTGAAGGTGCGCGTGCAACCGTCGGACCTGATGGTCGACGAGATCCGCGCGATGGGCGGCACGCCGACGCCGATGCCGTTCGCCGAGGTATACACGGGCCTGAAGACGGGCCTCGTCGATGCGGCGGAAAACAACCTGCCGTCGTACGAGGAAACCAAGCACTACGAAGTGGCGCCCGATTACTCGGAAACGCAGCATGCGATGACGCCGGAAGTGCTGGTGTTCTCGAAGAAGATCTGGGACACGCTGTCGCCGCAGGAGCAGGCGGCGATCCGGAAGGCGGCGGCCGATTCGGTGCCGTACTACCAGAAGCTGTGGACCGCGCGCGAGGCGTCCGCGCAGCAGCTGGTGACGAAGGGCGGCGCGAAGATCCTGCCGGCCGCGCAGATCGACCGCGCGGCGTTTGTGAAGGCGATGCAGCCGCTGTGGACCAAGTATGAAAAGACGCCGCAGATGAAGCAGATCGTCGACGAGATCGAGGCCACCAAGTGACGCGTCGCACTTCGCTGAATGGCGCCGCGACCGTGGGCTCGCCGGACGCGGCGGCCGCCGACGGCGCGACGCCGTGCCGGCCGCAGGCGGCCGCGCCGCTGCTGCGCTGCGTGAACGACGTGCTGTTCCGCGTGCTGGCCGTGATCGCGTCCGCGTGCCTCGCGGTGCTCACGGTGCTGGTGTTCTACGCGGTCGTGATGCGCTACGTGTTCGAGAACGCGCCGGATTTCGTCGAGCCGATCGCGCTGCTGCTCGTGATCGTGATCGCGATGTTCGGCGCCGCGATGAAGGTGCGCGACGGCGGCCACATCGGCCTCGATTCGCTGGTGCGCCGGCTGTCGCCGAAGGCGCGCACGGTCGTCATCGCGATCCAGCACCTGAGCCTGATCGCGTTCGCGATCATGATCATGATCGGCTGCGGCAGCATGGCCGCCGAGACGATGGGCGACCGCATCCCGATCATCGGGCTGCCCGAAGGCGTGCGCTACCTGATCACGATGCCCGCGGCGGTTGCGATCATCTTCTTCTCGCTCGAGCACCTGCTCGCGCTTCGTCGTTCTTCGTCGGGACAATAACGCCATGGAACTCGCGATCCTGTCCGTCAGTTTTCTGATATTCCTCGTGCTCGGCGTGCCCGTGTCGTTCGCGCTCGGCATTGCGTGCGTGCTGACCTACATGGTCGAGGGCCTGCCGATCGCGACCGCGATGCAGGCGATGATCTCGGGGATGAACGCGTTCTCGTTCCTTGCGGTGCCGTTCTTCATCTTCTCCGGCGAGCTGATGCTGCATGGCGGCATCGCGGACCGGATCCTGCGCTTCGCGCAGGCGACCGTCGGCCACTTCCGCGGCGGCCTCGGGATGGCGAACGTCGTCGCGTGCACGCTGTTCGGCGGCGTGTCGGGCTCGCCGACCGCCGATACGTCGGCGATGGGCGGCGTGGTGATTCCGCTGATGAAGCGCGAAGGCTACAGCGCCGCGTATGCCGTGAATGTGACCACGCACGCATCGCTCGCCGGCGCGCTGATGCCGACGTCGACCAACATGATCATCTACGCGTTCGCCGCGCAGGGCATCACCGGGATGCTGCACGGCCAGCCGGTGAGCGGCGTGTCGATCGGCGACCTGCTGTTCTCGGGGCTCCTGCCGGTGTTGTGGGTGATGGGCTTCGTGCTCGCCGCCGCGTACTGGCAGGCCGTGCGTCACGGCTATCCGCGCCGCGAGGACGGCTCGTCCGCGCTGCCGCGGTTTCCCGGCTGGTATGCGGTGCTGCGCAGCTTCGTCGGCGCGGTGCCCGGGCTGATGGTGATCGCGATCATCCTCGTGTGCGTCGCGAAGGGCATCGCCACCGCGACCGAAGCGGCCGCGATCGCCGTCGTGTACTCGCTCGTACTGACCGCGGTGGTCTACCGCACGCTGACGGCCGAGAAGCTGCGCCGCGCGCTGTCGCATGCGGCGCGCACGACGGGTGTCGTGCTGCTGCTGATCGCGGTGTCCAACATGCTGCGCTTCCAGATGTCGTACCTGGAGATTCCGGATGCGATCGAAGGGCTGCTGAAGCAGTCGACCGCGGCGCCGTGGCTGATGCTGCTGTACATCAACATCATCCAGGTGTTCCTCGGCACGTTCGTCGACATGGCCGCGCACATCCTGATCACGACGCCGCTGTTCCTGCCGATCGCGATGGCGTGCGGCGTCGGGCCGGTGCAGTTCGGGATCATGCTGCTGCTGAACTGCTCGCTCGGCCTCGTGCATCCGCCGATCGGGTCGGTGCAGTTCGTCGGCTGCGCGATCGGCAACGTGTCGATCGGCGAGACGACGAAGATGGCGTGGCCGTACTACCTCGCGATCTTCAGTGCGATCAACATCGTCACGTACATGCCGTTCTTCTCGACGTGGCTGCCGAGCCTGATCAGCGGGCACGCGGTGTTCTGACCGGATGTTTTGCCGTTCGCGGCGCCGGACGACCGAGGTGGTCCGGCGCCGCGTTCGCATCCGCGGTTTTATTTCTTCACTTCACGCCCCTCCCATGAAAACGACTTTCCTGCGGCGCGCCGTTGCGGCGGCTGCGTTGACGATGGCCGCGTCGCTCGCGCACGCGGCGACGTATGCGTACGTGTCGAACAGCGACAGCCGCGACATCTCGGTGTTCGGCGTCGATACGTCGAACGGTGCGCTGACCGCGATCGAGACGGTGCCGGTCGGCGGCACCGTGATGCCGATGGCGCTGTCGCCCGATCATCGGCGCCTGTACGCGGCATTGCGCTCGACGCCGTATCGCGTCGTCAGCTTCGCGATCAATCCGCTCGACGGGCGGCTGATCGAGCTGGGCCGCGCGCCGCTCGCGGAGAGCATGGCGTACGTGTCGACCGATGCGTCGGGCCGCTACCTGCTCTCGGCGTCGTACGGCGGCAACCTGCTCGCGGTGAACCGGATCGGCGCGGACGGCGTCGCGGGCGACGTGCAGCAGACGGTGAAGACCGGCCCGATGGCGCACGCGATCCGCCAGTCGCCGGACGGCCGCTATGCGTTCGCGTCGGTGCTCGGCGCCGATGCGTGGCTGCGTTTGCCGTTCGATGCGTCGACGGGAACGCTGACCGACGATACGACGCCCGCGTACCGGCTGCCCGACAAATCGGGCCCGCGCCATTTCGTGTTCTCGTCGAATGGGCGCTTCGCTTACCTGATCGACGAACTCGACGGCAAGCTGCACGTGCTCGCGCTGTCGCGCGGCGGCGCCGACGCGCGGCCGATCCAGACCGTGTCGATCCTGCCGCCGGATTTCCATGGCGACAAGCCGTGGGGCGCTGACTTGCATCTCACGCCCGACGGCAAATTCCTGTATGCATCGGAGCGCACGTCGAGCACGCTCGCCGCGTATCGCGTCGACGCGAAGTCGGGCAGGCTCGCGCGGATCGGCACGTTCGCGACCGAGCGGCAGCCGCGCGGCTTCGCGATCGATCCGTCGGGCAAGTATCTGCTCGCCGCGGGGCAACTGTCGCCGACGCTGGCCGTGTACCGGATCGATCGCGATACCGGGCATCTCGACGCGATCGGCAAGTATCCGGTCGGCAAGGGCGCAAACTGGATCGAGATCGTCACGTACGACGGGACGAACTGATTCGGCGGGCGGCGCAACGGGCGGCGTCGATCGCGTGCCGCTCGTTGCGCGAACCGGATGCACACGCACGCACGATCGCGCGGCGAAATTCCGGTCAATCGGCTCAAGTTGGCGTAATTGCCGTCGTTAACCGACAAGGGATAACTTCGGGAGTCGATTCGCCATGCGCGATCTGAAAGTGAAAAGCAGTTTGCTCGCCGTGCTCGCTGCATTTGCCGCGATGATCGTCGTCGGCGGCATCGTCGGGATCGTCGCGCTCGGCGGCGCGAACACGAACGCGAAGCGCCTGCACGAAATCGCGGCGCAGACGTCGCTCGTCAACGACGCCTACAAGGACAGCACGCGTACGCGCTCGGCGCTCGTCCGCGCGTATTCGGCGCTGAAGGAGCACGACGATCCGGCCCAGCGCGACTCGGCGCTGCAAAGCGCGCAACGCACGTTCGACCTGTCCGCGAAGGAAACGCAGGCGTTCAAGGATGCCGCGCCGGTCGGCAGCCTCGGCGCGGACCTGAAGCAGGCGCTCGTCGAGTCGTCGACGCATCTCGCGAGCGTGCTCGCGCGGGCGGCCGATGCGCTGCGCAACGGCGACACCGCCGCGTATGCGGCGATCAACGACAAGGAAATCACGCTCGCCGGCCAGGTGTATTCGGCGAACGTCGAGAAATTCCAGCGCACCGCCAACCAACTGGCGGAAGACACGATCGACGCCGACAACGCCGCCTATACGCGCATCATCGCGATGGTCGGGATCGGCGTCGCGCTGGCGCTCGCGCTGATCGTCGCGACGCACTTCGCGCTGCGCGCGATCGTGTCGCGGCCGCTCGCGAACGCGGCCGCGCTGCTCGACCGCATCGCGTCGAACGACCTGACCGTGACGGTGCCCGATGCCGGCGGCAACGAAATCGGCCAGTTGTTCGCGGCGATGAAGCGGATGCAGGCGGGGCTCGCGGCGACCGTCACCGGCATGCGCGACAGCAGCGATGCGATTCATACGGCCGCACGCGAGATCGCGGCCGGCAACCTCGACCTGTCGAGCCGTACCGAGCAGCAGTCGGCGTCGCTCGAGGAAACGGCCGCGAGCATGGAGCAGCTGACGTCGACGGTGCGCCAGAACGCGGACAATGCGCAGCAGGCGAGCACGCTCGCGGCCAGCGCGGCGGACCTCGCGCAGCACGGCGGCGAACTGGTCGGCCGCGCGGTCGACATGATGGGCGTGATCAACACGAGCTCGCAGAAGATCGCGGAAATCACCGGAATGATCGACGGGATCGCCTTCCAGACCAATATCCTCGCGCTCAACGCGGCGGTCGAATCGGCACGGGCGGGCGAACACGGGCGCGGCTTCGCGGTCGTCGCCGGCGAGGTGCGCACGCTCGCGCAACGCAGCGCGGGCGCCGCGCGCGAGATCCGGCAGCTGATCGGCGCGTCGATCGACGACGTGCGCGACGGCAATGCGCTCGTGACGCAGGCAGGGCACGCGATGGAAGAGATCGTGTCGTCGGTGCGGCGCGTGGCGACGATCATGACCGAGATCACGACGGCCACCGTCGAGCAGAGCGCGGGCATCGACCAGGTCGGGCAGGCCGTTACGCAGATGGACCAGATGACGCAGCAGAACGCCGCGCTGGTCGAACAGGCCAGTGCGGCCGCGACGGCGCTCGAGCAGCAGGCCGGTTCGATGCAGGTCGCGATGTCGGTCTTCCGGGTGGCGCGGGCGGGGTGAGCCGTCGGCCGAAGCTGCCGTGTTCGGCATGCCGCGCGAAGCGTTGCGGTCACCGGAGTCGGCACCGGTAGCCGCCGTCCCACTTGTATCGACATCGACATCGACATCGACGACCGCGCGCGGCCGCTCGTCACGGCCGCACGGAGCGACGCGAACGCTCACCTAACCCTGCGGTGCATCCCGCTCGGCGTCGCCATCCGATGCGTGATCGCCCGACCGATCGTTGCGCCAGTGCGCAAGCTCGCGCCACAGCGCCGGCCGCGCATGGTCACGCGGCGGCAATTCAATGACATACGCGACGCCGCGCACGTTGACCATCGCACCGGAGTCGGGCAGCGTGGAAATGCCCGCGGACGACGGATCGTCGTCCGGCTCGACGGCGACGGCGGGGCTGGGCGGGCGGGGCGACATCATGCGAATTCTCCGTGGGGTGTCGAAGCGGTGCATCAGTAACGGACCCGCCCGACCAGGCCGAGCGGATCGATCGCGTGCTGGACGGCGCCGGCGAGTTGCCGTTGCGCGGCCGGCACGTGCTTGCGGTAGTACGCGATATTGACCGGCCCGACGCCATGCTCCGCGCTGAAGCAGCCGCCTGCCTGCACGACGCGGTCGTACAGCGCGCCGCGCAGCGCCACTTGCTGCAGCGGCCCGTAGCGTTGCGCCGCGGTAGGCGGAATCGACACGACGAGATGGCAGCCGCCGTCGCCGAAATGGCCGAACGCATGACAGCGCAGCGCCGGATGCGCGGCGGCGAGCCACTGCTCGGCATCGGCGACGAATCCGGCCAGCGCGCCGCGCGGAAACGACACGTCGAACGACAGCGGCAGGCCGTCCAGCGCGACCGCGGCCGGCAGCGCGTCGCGAATCCGCCAGAACCGTTCGGCCGGCGCGCACGCCGCGTCGAGTACGACGCGTTCGTTCGCGAGCGCATCGAGCGTCGCGACCGTGCGTTCCTCGAGCAGCGCATCGAGCCCCGGCATGCCGGTCGCGATTTCGACGAGCGCGTAGCATCCGGCTTCACCGGGCTCGAACGGCACGCGCAATGCCGGAAACGCCGCGGCGACGCAGCCGACCGTCGCCGCCGACATGAACTCGAACGCGGACAGCATCTCGCCGAATGCGCGTTCGAACGCGAGCAGGCCGGCGAGCGCGGCGTCGTACGACGCGAACGCGACGAACGCCGCGCACGACGACCGTTCGAGCGGCGCGAGCGCGAATGACACGGCGGTGACCAGCCCGTTCGCACCGTTCGCGCCGATGAAGCATTGCGCGACGTCGAAGCCCGCGTTGCGCTTGCGCAGCGGCGCGAGCGCGTCGATCACGGTGCCGGCTTCGTCCGCGAGCACGACTTCGACGCCGAGCACGTGACGGCGCACATCGCCGTACTTGACCAGGCGGCTGCCGCCCGCGTTCGCGCCAACGAGGCCGCCGGCCGCCGGATCGCTGCCGAGATCGATCGGCACGCAGAGGCCGGCTTCGCCCGCCACGCGATTGAGGTCGGACAGCCGCACGCCGGCGTCGACCGTGATGCTGCGATTGGCCGGATCGAACGCGCGAACGGCGCGCATCCGCTCGAACGACACCACGCATTGCGTGCCGCTGCGATCGGGCACGGCGGCGCCGACGAGCCCGCTGCGTGCGCCCTGGGCGACGAGCGCGATCCGGTGCGCGACGGCGACGCGGGCGAGCGCGCGCACGTCGGCGGTCGATGCCGGCCGCGCGACGCCGAGCGGCACGCCGCCGTGCTGCATGACGTCGGCCGCATACGGCTCGCAGGCCGTGCCTTCGAGCCAGCCGTCGCCGAGCGCCGCGGCGAGCGCGTGCCGTTGCGCGGCGTGTGCCGCGTGTGCGGGCAACGCGTTCATCGTCAGCGTGCTCGCGCGAGCTGCTTGCGCAGCCGGCCGCGCACGACGACGAGCGCGATCAGCGGCACGACGCCGCCCCACAGCGGGCTGTGGCGCATCGCAATCGACACCGCGAGCGCGACGACGGTAACCGCAAGCAGCACGAGCGACAGCGAACGCGTGCGCGCATGGTCGACGAACGTGCCGTCGACGAAGCCGCCGTCCGACCAAGCGGTATGCACGATGCCGACCACCAGCACGCAGACGAGCATCGCGGCCGGCCCGAGTTCCTCGCCCCACAGACGGCTACCTGTCGGCGACACGAGCGCGAGCACCGCGCCGATCACGAGGAACAGGTCGACGCCGATCGCGATGCTGTTGCGCTCCGCGCGGCGCATCAGCCACGCGGCGTGCACGAGCGCGAGCACGCCGCCGATCAGGAACGCATGGGTCCAGCGCAGGTCCGGCTGCTCGGGGCCGAGCCGGCCGTAGAACAGGAACACGATCGCCGGCAGGAAGTTGCTCGCGTGCAGCAGGTAGTCGGTTATGGGATGGTTCGATTTCATTGGTGTCTCTCCTTCGTCGAAACAGCGTGGCGACGCGTCACGCGTCGTGCCAGCGGAACAGCCGCGCGGCGGCGAACAGGAACAGCGCGGTGCACGCGGCCATGCCGAGCAGTTGCGGCGCGAGCTGCGCGTACGGCGCGCCGTCGACCAGCGCGCCGCGCAGCGCGACCGCGAACTGGTTGGTCGGCAGGAACGCGAGCCCCGCCTTCAGCCACGCGGGCGCGTCGTGCATCGGGATCGTCAGGTCGCTGAAGAACAGCAGCGGGTAATACGTGACGTTGCACGCGAGTTCGGCCGCCGCGAGCGAGCGGGTGCGGCTCGCCAGCAGCACGCCGATGCTCAGCACCATCGCCGCGCCGAGCAGCACGATCGGCAACGCGCGCAGCCCGTCCGGCGTCGCGAT
Organism: Burkholderia sp. AcTa6-5; assembly: GCF_017815075.1. Taxonomy (NCBI): domain Bacteria; kingdom Pseudomonadati; phylum Pseudomonadota; class Betaproteobacteria; order Burkholderiales; family Burkholderiaceae; genus Burkholderia; species Burkholderia sp. AcTa6-5. The sequence continues at coordinate 146,197 of NZ_JAGIQE010000013.1, forward strand.
CGGCAGCGCGATGCCGAACGCGACGCGCGCGACCGTCAGCAGCACGAGCGCCGACAGCGCCATCATCGCCATCCGCGCGACGATCAGCGCGGCGAGGAACACGCCGCGCGACACCGGGAAGCACACGTAGAGCTTGAACGTATTGCGCTCGCGCAGCGCGGCGATCGCGGTGGTCGTCGAATTGAGGCCGATCGCCATGAACGCCATCACCAGGATGCCGGTCGCGAAGAATGCGCCATAGTCGAACGGGCGGCGCGTGGGGGCGGCGTTCTCGAAGCGCGCCTGCGCGGCCGGCAGCCCGAGCTGCTGCGCGGCGCAGCGCGCGAGCGCGATCTCGACGACGCGCGACGCGGCCTTTACCGCGAGCGAGCCGTTGAAGTCGTAGCGGATCGTCGCCGGCGTGCGTTCGTCCGCGCCGAGCACGACGGTCACGCGGTCGGCCGGCGCGCCGCGCCCGCCGAAGGTCGCCTTCACCGTGTCGCTGTGCGACAGGCTGGCGACGATCTGCGCCTGGCACGCCTGGTTGTACGGTGTCGCGCCGCCGGGCAGGTCGAACGCGAGGTCGGCCGTGCCGAGCGAGCCCGAGCCGCCGAACGCGAACAGCATCACGCTCAGCAGGAACACCGGGAACACGAGCGTCCAGAACAGCGACGAGCGACTGCGCAGATAGCCGAGCAGCTCGTTGCGCACGAGGATCAGGAACACCTTAGTCATGGGTCGGGCCCTCGGTGCACAGGCGCAGCAGGTCGCCCGGCGTGCTCGGCGCGAGCGCGAGATGCTGGATGCCCTGTTCGCCGACGATCCGGTGCACGTTCGGATGCAGCGTCGCATCGCCGAACGCCTCGACCACATGCGCGGCCGATACGCGCACGCCGGTCACGCCGGGCAGCGCCGCGAGCCGCTTGCGCAGCGCGCGCGCGTCGGCTTCGTCGCGGCAATGCAGGACCGCGCGCGCATCGCCGACGAGCCTGGCGCGCAGCGTGTCCTGGTCGCCCTGGTAGCGCACGCCGCCGTCGCGCACCCACACGAGATCGTCGACCACGCTCAGCTCTTCGTCGGAATGGCAGATCATCGCGACGCTCGTGCCGCTCGCGCGATGGCGCAGGAGGTCGATCACGACGCCCGCATAGCGGCGGTCGAGCCCCGTGAACGGCTCGTCGAGCACGGCCAGCTCCGGCCGGTGCGCGAGCGCGACGTACAGGTCCACGCGCTGGCGCTGCCCCTTCGACAGCGCGCGGCACGGCTTGTCGAGCAGTTCGGCGATGCCGAGCGCGTCGGTGATCGCCGCATCGGTGTGCGCGTACATCGCGCGGTGCAGCGCGACGATCTCCGACACACGCAGATGGTCCGGATACTCGACCTTCTGCAATTGCGCGCCGAGCCGCCGCAGCGACCGCGAATCGCGCATGAAGCGTTCGGCCGGCACGTCGAGCACGCGCACGTCGCTGCCGCCGCGCCGGAAGCCGAGCAGCGTCTCGAGCAGCGTGGTCTTGCCCGAGCCGTTCGGCCCCACGATCGCGGTGATCGCGCCGAGCCGGAACCGCACGTGGCGCGCGGACAAGCGAAAGTCGCCGGCCGCGACGTCGATCGCGCGCGCGCCGAGCGCCGCGCCCGGCGCATGCGCGTCGGGCAGCGGCGGCGTGCCCGCGCGCTGCGGCCGGTCGAACGCGGTGGGCGGGCCGAACATCGCGCGCACGGACGCAAGAAACGAAACGCTCATCGTCGGCATCCTCAGTCGAACAGCATGACCTGCGTGTCGCGCGCGCCCCGGTACGGGTTGCGGCCGTGCGCGACCAGCATGTTGTCGACGACGAGCACGTCGCCGGCCTGCCACGGGAACGCGCATTCCTCGTCGTCGAGCGCGTCGTAGATCGCCGCCAGATCGTCGAACGGCATCGGCGCGCCGTCGCCGTAGCGGATCTCGTACGGGAACGCAGCGCGCGCGCCGTAGATGCGCTGCAGGTAGCGATAGCTGAGCTCGCCCATCGAACGCGGGTTCGGGTGCTGCGCGCTCGCCTGGTTGAACCACACCGTCTCGCCGGTGCGCGGATGCGTGCGCAGCGCGCTGCCGACGTGCGACACGGTCACGCTGCCGTCGTCGAGCCAGCGGCAGCCGACGCCGCGTTCCGCACACAGCCGTTCGACCTCGTCGCGCGCCGTCGTGCCGAACGCGTCGTCCCACGGCCGGTGGTACGCGGCGAACGGCAGGTTCGGGTTCGCGGCGAGGCCGTCCGCGCGGTCGCCCGGCGCCGCGAAATTGCGCAGATACATCACGCCGCGCTCGGCGAACCGCGCGCGCAGCGCGGCCGGCACGCGCGCGGTCACGCGCCGCATGTCGCAGATCGGCGTTTCGCCGCCCGCGTCGGCCGGTTGCCGGCAGTAGAACGCGACGAGGCGCGGGAACGCGGGCATGTAGGCCATCTCCTGATGCAGCCCGATCCTGAACGGCGGCGGCATGCGGGTCGATTCATAGACCTGGCCGTCGATCTGCCGGCGCGGGGCGGCGCCGGCCGTATAACCGTTCGCGTGCGCCGGATACAGCGCGCCGAGGCGGCCGAACGCGGCGGTGTCGGGCACCGCGAAGCCGCGCCACAGCAGCGCGCCGCATGCGTCGAGCAGCGTGTCGATCGTGTCGAGCCGCGAGCGGTACCACGCGACGAACATCTCCGGCGACGTCGCGAGTTCGGCGCTGCGCGGCGTCACGCACAGCGGCAGCGTCGCGCCGGGCGCGACCGGCGCGCACTGCACGTCGTCGGCGCCGAGCCGCACGGCCGCATGCGCGGCGAGGAAGGCGAGATCGGTCATCGCTCAGGCCAGCGCCGGTTTCTTCAGCAGGATTTCGAAGCCCAGCGCGCCGAGCCCCATGCTCGGGCTGTAGATCGACGCAACGGCAGTCAGGCCGGCTTCGGCCACCAGCGCATGCGCTTCGTCGAGCGTGATCTTTTCCTCGACGTGGGTCGGCGGATAGTCGGCGGCCGCGCGCATCTCGGTGAAGCGGTCGAGCAGGTGCTGCGGCGCGTCGCGGCGCATGTCGTGCACGAGCGCGATGCCGCCCGGCTCCAGCACGCGATACATCTCGGTCAGGCTGAGCGCCTTGTCGGGCAGGTGGTGCAGCGTCGCGCGGCCGACCGCCATCGTCAGCGTGCCGTCGTCGAACGGCAGCGCGAGCGCGTCGCCGACGCGCATCTCGATCGTGTCGTCGAGCCCCAGTTCGCGGATGCGCGGGCGGCCTTCGTCGAGCATCGCCGGATCGAGGTCGATGCCGACGTAGCGCCAGCCGCGCATCGCCGGATCGGTCGCGAGCCGCACCGGCACGACGCCGGTGGCCGTGCCGATATCGGCGATCGTGCCGGCCGTCATCCCGCGCGCGAGCTGGCGGATGCGACTGATGAACAGCAGGTCCCACGGTTCGAGCGTTTCGGTGGCGAAGCGATCGTAGTCGTTCGCCGGGCGCAGGTTCTTGAGCAGCATGACGTTCCTTGTGCGAAAGGGTGAGGGTTCACAGCCAGCCGACCGGCACGGCGGCCAGCAGCCGTCGCGCGGTCGCGCTGTTGACGCCGAACGCCGGGCGGCGGCGCCGTTCCACGGCATGCGCGGCCATCGCCGCGATGCGCGCGCCGAGCCCGACGCCGACGCCCCATGACGGCGCGGCGACGCCGAGTTCGAGCAGCGTCGCGGCGGTCAGGAAATCGATGTTCGGCCGCAGCGCGCGGCGCGCGTCGGCCTGCGCGCAGCACGCGTCGAACAGCGTCATGTATCGGCCGTCGAAGCGTGCTTCCGTCAACCGGCCACGTATGTGCGGCGGACGCGGATCGGCGACGAACAGCGGATGACCGAAGCCGTACAGCGTACGTTTCGCGTCGACCGCCGCGTCGATCGCCGCGCGCCCGGCCGTATCGAGCGCCGCGGCCCGCGCACCGGCGCCGCCCGGCACCGACTGCGCGAGCGCGGCGAGCCACTGCATCGCTTCGAGCGCCGCGCCGACGTGCGACGGCCCGCTCGCGAGAAAGCCGGATGCGACGGCCTGGGTCAGCGTGACGCCGGTGCCGATCGCGACGCGCGGCGCGAGCACGGTCGGCGTGATGTAGCCGAAGCCCGCGTGCCACGCGACGAGCAGCATGTCCATCGCCGCTTGCGCCGGTGCGTCGCGGCGCGTCGCGCCGGTCAGCACGAGCATGCGTTGCGCGTGCGTCTGCGCTGCGTCGAGCGCCGTGCTGCCAGCGCCCGCGCCTGCCGCGAACGGCCGGCCCTCGATCGCCGCATGCAGTAGGAACGGTGCGGCGGCCGCGCATCGCAGCATCGTGTCGAGATCGGCATCGTCCGGCGCCGCGCCATGTACGCGTGCGGTCACGTCGTCGAGGCCGCGCAGCAGGCCGGACGCGGCCGCGAATACCGGCGCGACGCCGGCCGCGCCGAGCTCGGCCGCGACCGACTGCGCGACCGAGCCGGGCGCCAGTGCGTCGGCGAACGCGGCGAGCCGCGCGCCGATCGTCGCCTCGTGCGCGCGATGGTCGGCGCTGCCGGGCGCGACGTCGAACCACAGATGCGCGAGCGCGCCTTCGAACGTCGTCGCGCCGATCAGCGCGTTCAGGTCGAGATCGCGCACGCGCAGCGCTTCGGGGTCGAGCGTCGCGCCGTCGATGTCGGTGCCGCGATGGCGCGTCGCCGGGCGGCCGAGCAGGTTGCGCGGCGCATCGTCGGTCGCGGTGATGGTGGCGGAGGTGCCGGAATCGAGCGTCGTGTCCATGTCATTCCACCGCGGCGAGTTCGTCGCTGCTGACGCTGATCGCCGCGTGCGCCATCGCGGCGATCACGGCCGCATGCTGGTCGACGACGGGCACCACGTTCGCGAAGTAGTAGCGCGCGCTTTTCAGCTTGCCGCGATAGAACGCGAGTTCGGCCGGCGCGTCGGCCGTTTCCGGCGCATCGAGCCGGCGCGCGGCGATCGTCGCCGATTCGAGCAGCACCCATGCCGACGTGACCACGCCGAACATCTCCAGAAAGCGCGTGTAGAACTGGCTGCTGCGATGCGTATGGCCGTCCTGCACGTCGCGCGCGATGTCGTCGAGCGCGGCGGCGATGCGGTCGGCGCCCGCGCGCAGCGCATCGAACAGCGGCCGCAATTCCACATGCGTGCCGGGTTGATGCTGCTGCGCGAGGAACGCGTCGAGTTCGTCGCGGTAGTACTGGATCAGCCGCGAATGGCGGCCGAAGCCGAGCTTGTCGCGCACGAGATCCTGCGCCTGGATGTAGTTCGTGCCTTCCCAGATCGACAGGATCTTTACGTCGCGCGCGTTCTGCTCGACCGGGCTCGCATCGGTATAGCCGAGCCCGCCGTGCACCTGGATCGCCGTTTCGCAGATCCGCCACGCCTGATCGGAGATGAACGCCTTGCAGATCGGCGTCAGCAGCAGTTGCAGCTTGCGATGACGCTCGATCTCGGCCGGGTCGGCGTCCGGCGTCGCCTCGAGCATCGCCGCGCGCGTCGCGGTCGCCGCGAGCTTGCCGAGCAGGCCGCGGCAGCCGTCGACGCGGCTTTTCATGTCGACCAGCATGCGCTGCACGTCCGCGTGCTCGACGATCGCGACGCGTGCCGCGTTCGTGTTCGACGCGCGCTCGATCGGCCGGCCCTGCAGCCGGCGGCCCGCATACTCGACCGCGTGCAGGTACGCGCTCGACGCGACGCCGACGCCGAACATCCCGGTGCTCATCCGCGCCTGGTTCATCAGCGGCATCAGCTGCAGCAGGCCGACGTTGCGGCGGCCGCCGAGCAGCCAGCCTTTCGTCGTGCCGTTCGAGCCGAACACGAGATGGGTGTTCGCGCAGCCCTTGAGCCCCATCTTGCGCGGCAGGCCGATGCAGTCGACGTGGTTCGGCTGCAACTCGCCGGTGGTTTCGTCGGGCCAGAAGCGCGGCACGACGAGGCACGACAGCGAGAACGAATCCGGCGACGCGGTGTCGACGCGCCCGAGCACGAAGTACAGCGTGTTTTCCGTCAGCTCGTGCATGCCGGCCGAGATATAGACCTTCTCGCCGTCGATCGCGTAGATGTCGCGTTCGAGCGGCGTCGCGCGCAGCGCGACCGCGGTCAGGTCGGTGCCGGCCTGCGGTTCGGTCGCGCAGAAGCACGCATCCCAGCGGTATGCTTCGAGCGGCGCGATCAGCGCCTTCTGGTGCGGCGTGCCGTGCATCTGCAGCAGCTTGACCGCGGGGCGCGTGAAGCCGCCGTACGTCATGAACGACGGGTTCGCGCCCATGAACATCTCGTAGATCATCTGCGTGACGATCGGCGGCAGCCCGTGCGCGGTGCCGAACAGCGTGTTCGACCACTCGTCGCGAAAGCGCGCCCACAACGCGTGGAAATGCGAAGGAATCCGTACCTGGCCGTCGTCGAGCAGCGTGCAGCCCTCGACGTCCGCCTGCTGGTAGCTGCGGCCGAGGTCGAGCGCGAAATCGCGTGCGCGTTCGAGGAGCGCATCGATCGACGCGCGATCGTGCGTGCCGTACAGGCCGTGTTCCGACAGGAACCGCTTGTCGGCCTCGAACAGTTCCCACAGAAAGAAGCGCAGCTCGCGCAGGCTGACCTTGTAGGCGCTCATCATGCATCTCCTTCGATATCGAGTGCGGCGTCGAGCCCGCCGGCCAGGTCGACGACGGCTGCTGCCGCCGCGCCATGCAGCGCTGCATCCCATACGAGCACCGTGCGGCGTTCGCCTTCGTCGAGCGCGCCCGCGAGCCGGATCAGCGCGGCGGCCGATTCGGCCGACGACAGATGGCCCGACCCGTCGTGCTGGATGCGCGCGGGGACCGGAATCGACGCGGCGTCGGCCACGCGCGCCGCGAAGCCGGGATCGAAGCCGGGCGGCACGCACCAGTCGATCTGGTTCGCACGCAGGTTGGCCTGGTCGAGCGCGCGGCGGATCGCGCGCGCGGCGACCGGCGCGAGCGTGTCGCGCAGCGTGGCCGGCGCATCGGCCCACGGATCGGCGATCGACGGCCCGAATTCGAGCGCGACGGACCGCACGCCGCCCCACGCGGCCGGCTCGGGCGACGGGCCTGCGCGCGACACGAGCAGCGCGGCGGCCGCGTCGCCGTAGCCGACCAGGTCGCCGAACTGGCGGAAGAACGGGTAGAGCCACTTGTCGCTGAGGATCACGAGCGCCTGGTCGCCTTCGTCGCGCAGCAGGCCGTCGAGCAGCATCAGCGCCGAATACCAGCCGAGCGTGCCGTTCTGGCCGAGCGCGAACGGCGTCACGCGCTGCAGCCCGAGTTCGTACTGCATGCGGCCGACGACCGAGTCGCCGATGCCTTCGTTGAGCGCGCAACTGGCGACGATCACATGCGTCGTGCGGGCCAGCGCGCCGGAGCCGAGCTGGTCGCGCAGGTCGAGCGCGGCATCGGCGGCGAGATCGGCGAGGCTGCGCCCGGGCGGCGCGACGCGCAGCGCGGGCCGGCCGCCCGGCGCGAGACGCGTGCCTTCGTCGGGCGTCAGCGCGCCCAGGCCGCGCGGCCGCGCAAAGCGCGCCTGCGGCAGCAGCAGGTGCCGGTAGCCGGGATGGCGTTCCTGCGCCTGGATCGCACTGAACACGACGGCGGGCGGCAGCACCACGACGCCGCCGGACAGCGCGAGCATGCCGGGCGCGGCGACGCGCGGCGCGCCGACACAGGTTTCATCGAGCGTCGACAGGGTCATGCGGCGGTCTCCTCGAGGTTCGGGCGCGCGAACGCGTCGCGATACTGCGCTTTCAGCGCCGGTCGGTCGATCTTGCCGTTCGGGTTGCGCGGCAACGCGGGCAGCGGCTCGACGACGAGCGGGTTCATGTAGGTGGGCAACGCGTCGCGGCATGCGCGGGCGATGTCGGCGCGGCACGCGTCGGCGTCGAGCGTCGACACGACGCACGCGGCGATCGCCTCGCCGAGCGCCGGGTGCGGGACGCCGAATACGGCAGCCTCGCGGATGTGCGGCAGCGCGAACAGCACGTCCTCGACCTCGGTCGGGCTCACGCGATAGCCGGACGTCTTGATCATGTCGTCGCCGCGCGCGACGAAGTACAGGTAGCCGTCCGCGTCGCGCCGCACGATGTCGCCGGACCACACGGCGACGTCCGGGCGGGGGATTTCGCCGTGGCGGCGCGGCAGCGGCCGAAAGCGCTGCGCGGTCAGCTCCGGCCGGTTCCAGTAGCCGAGCGTGACGAACGCGCCGCGATGCACGAGTTCGCCGGGCTCGTCGGCCGCGCATTCGCTGCCGTCCGCGCGCAGCACGAGGATCTCCGCGTTCGGCACGGCCTTGCCGATCGACGTCGGGCGCAGCGCCGCGTCCGCGGGCGGCAGGTAGGTCGAGCGGAACGCTTCGGTCAGCCCGTACATCAGGTACGGCGACGCCTGCGTGAACAGCGCTTGCAGGCGATGCAGCAGCGGCGTCGCGAGATGGCCGCCGGTGTTCGCGAAGCGGCGGACCCGCGTGCGTGTGCTGTCGCTCCAGCCGGCCGACGTCAGCTGCATCCACAGCGGCGGCACGCCGGTGATCGACGTGACGCCGAACGCTTCGCAATGGCGCGGCACTTCGGCCGGCTGCAGGAAGTCGAGCGGCGTGTAGCACGCGCCGGACGCGAGCGCGCTCGTCAGTTGGCTCAGGCCCGCGTCGAAGCTGAGCGGCAGCACGCCGAGCACGACGTCGTCTTCGGCGAGATGCTGGTACGCGGCGACGCTGAACGCGCCCGATACCAGGTTGCGATGCGACACGACGACGCCTTTTGGCTTGCCGGTCGAGCCCGACGTGTAGAGCAGCGCGGCCGGATCGTCGTCGACCGGGCGGCCGAAGGGGGGCGCTGCCGATGCCGACGCCGGCGCGTCGGTGTCGGCCGCTTCGATCGCATCGGCCAATTCCTCGATCAGCAGCGTGCGTTCGCCGACGAGCGCGGCGAGTGTTGGCAGGCGCTTGAGCCGCTGCGCGCCGGTCACGAACAGCGCGGCGCCGCTGTCGGCGACGATGTGTTCGATCTGCGCTTCCTTCAACTGCGGATTGACCGGCACGAAGATCGCGCCGAGTGCGTTGGCCGCGAGCATCGCGACCACGGTTTCGATGCGCTTCGGCGCGTAGATCGCGACGCGTTCGCCGGGTCGCACGCCGCGCGAGGCGAGCGCGGCGGCGGCGCGCCGGACCGCGCGCGCGAGCTGGTCGTAAGTCAGGGTGCCGCCGCCGTCGGCATACGCCGGACGATGCGGCCAGCGCTCGGCGCCGTGTTCGAGCAGGTCGGCGATGCTGATCAATGCGTTCATGATCGGCTCCTCGGGTTCAGGTCGGCCGCACGTACACGTGCGCGGCTTCGTGGGACAGGAAATGCGCCATCGAGTACGTGCGGTGATACGCGCCGCAGCGTTCGAACACCGCGATGTCGCCGACCTGGGGCGGCGCGCCCGTGTCGTCGCGGCCGATCACGTCCGCGCGGCTGCAGGTGCTGCCGACGTAGAGCGTCGGCACGCCACGGGGCGGCGGCGCGGGCGTGCGGCGCACGAGCGACGGCGCGGCCAGGCGGCGCATCATCGTTTCGGTCTGCGCGAGCAGGAACGCATGCGACAGCCCGCCGTCGCAGACCGCGATCGTGCGGTCCTGCCACGTCTTGACCGCGACGACGCGCGTCGCGAACACGCCCGCATCCGCGAAGATCGCGCGGCCCGATTCGTGGGCGAGCGAATACTGGCCGGCGAGCGGCGCGAGCGCGGCGGCATAGCGTTCGAACGCGGCATCGCCCGGATGATCGTCGGCGAAACCGCCGCCGAGGCTCAGCGACGCGAGCGGCGCACCGTTGGCCGGTGCGAGATCGCGCGCCAGCGCCGCGAGCCGTTCGGGCAACACGAGCGTGTCCGGCTGCGTCGGGTCCTGGCGGATGAACGAATGCGGGCCGGAGAACACATGCAGCCCGGCGACGGGCAGGCCGGCGGCCGCGAGCGTGCGCACCGCGTCGTGCGCCTCGTTCGGCGTCATCCCGAAGTGGTCGTGCCATAGCGCCCGCGCGTGTTCACCTGCCAGCGCGCCGGCGTTCACGCGCAGCAGCACGGCGCCCGGCGTGCTGCCGCCGGCCGCCGCTTCGCGGGCGAGCGGCACGAAGCGCGCGACCGCGTCCGGGTTGTCGAGCACGAAATGGCAGCGCGACGCGAGCCCCGCGCGCATGAACATCTCGTCCATCGACGGATTGTTCAGGTAGCGCGGCGTCTTGATCCGGCCGATCACCGCGTCGAGTTCGCCGCGGCTCGCGAGTTCGACGCCGTCCTCGTACGCATGCGCGCAACGCGCGAGCATGTCCTGGTTCGGATTCGCCTTCAGCGACACGATCAGCCGCGTGCCGAGTCGCGCCTTCAGCGACCGGTAGCGGGCGATCGCGACCTCGGGCTCGTACACGTAGCACGGCGTGCGCAGATCGGCGATCCACGCCTGATCGGCGGCGGCGGGAAGCGGGCGCTCAGGCGTCATGGCGGCTCACCGGATGGAGCGTGGCGGCCGCATACGCGCCGCAGTTCGACTGCATCACGCCGAGCACGCGCCGGCCGTGCGCGACCGCATCGAGCCCGACGTCGGCCAGGTTGATCGGGAAATCCGAACAGCACGCGTGGCCGCGCGCATGGATGTTGTCCGCATAGAGCCGCTCGGCCGGCACGCGCATCGCGCGGCACAGCGCGCTCCAGCCGGGCAGGTCGGCGTTGTGCGGCAGCACGAGGTCGTATGCGTCGAGCGCATGCGGCTCGAGCGCGACGGCCGCGTCGATCGCACGGCGCGTGTACGGCCACTCCATCATGATCAGGTCGGCCTCGTTCGCGGCGACCGTGTCAGACCCGCGATGCCATTTCGCATGCGTTTCGATCGCGATGCCGCCGAGCCGGTTCTTCGTGCTGTTGCGCGCGATCAGCATCGCGGCCGCGCCGTCGCACTGCACGCCCGTCATCTGCCGCATCCGGTAATCCTCGCCGTACACGCGGTCGGACGACACGACGAGCGCCGCGTCGATCTGCGGATGGCGGCGCATCAGCGCGCGCACGGTTTCGATGCCGGCCGCGACCGATACGCAATTCAGTTGCGCGACGGAGCCGAGCCACAGCGGCTCGATGCCGAAGCGCGCGGCCACTTCGTGCGGCAGGCTGCGCGGCGCGGGCGGCACGCTGAACTGCTGCGTGTGCACGTGCACGATCGCGCCGACGTCGGACGGAGGCACGCGCGCGGTATCGAGCAGCCGGCCGACCGCCGCGATCGCGAGATCGGTCTCGCTCGTGTCGAGCGCCATGTGGAAATAGCGGCTGCCCGACTGCGCGATCGCGGCCGCCCGCTGGGCTGGATAGTCGCGTTCGGCGGCCCAGGCTTCGATATCGACGGGCGGGCCCGGCAGCTCGTAGGCCACCGCGTCGATGCCGATCCAGAAGCCGGCGTCGCGGGATGCGGGGGAGGAGGGCATCGTCATGTCAGTTGAGCGGCATCGCCGCGTAGTCGAGGACGTCGAGCTTTTCGAAGGTCGCCTGCACGGTCGGCGTGAGCAGGCCCATCTCGCGGATCGTCGGCACCAGGCGCCGGAAGATCGAGCGGCGGATCGAGCTCGATACCGGCGACTCGCGCACCATCGCGCTGCATTCGCGCTTGGACAGTCCCATCGGCTCCCAGATGTCGTCCGCGCACAGATGCTCGTACAGCACGGCCGCGCCTTCGCAGATGAATTCCTCGCGCTCGCGCAGCTCGTGCGAACTCATCTCCGCGTACACGCGGCACAGCGTGATCCGGCCGACCGCGAAGTGACGCGCTTCGTCGCGCTGGATCCGCAGGAACAGGTCCTTGATGAACGGGTCGGTGCTGTACGCGACGACGCTCTGGAAGATCGACAGCGCGATGCCCTCGACCAGCACCTGCATCCCGAGGTTCGTCATGTCGAGCGCGCTGCTCGTGATCGTGTCGTGCAGCAGCCCCTTCAGCGAGCGGCTCATCGGGTAGCTGACGTCGAGCTTCTCGTTGACGAGCTTCGCGTACGCCTCGACGTGGCGCGCTTCGTCCATCATCTGCGCGGCCGCGCACAGCCGCGCGCTCAGGCCGTTCTCGGCCGACGCGAGCTTCGACGCGCAGATCAGCGCAGCCTGCTCGCCGTGCAGGATCTGCGACAGCAGCCAGCCCTGCGCGTGGTGGCGTACCTCGCGCTTGTCGGCGTCGGCCAGCTTGCCCCACAGTTCGGTGCCATAGATCAGCAGCGTCGGGTCGGGCATGCCGAGCGGGTTCGCCGGGTCGAGGTCGTGGCGCCAGTCGACGTCGGTCGCGACGTCCCACTGCGCGGCCTTAGCCTTCTCGTACAGCCGGTTCAGCGCCTCTTCGCGCAGCGCGTAGTCGTTCGACATCAGCGCATCGACGGGCATCGACCAGCGGATATCGGCCGTGTCCTGCATCACGGTAAGCGTGTCGTTCATCAGGGTCTCCCCGGCCGCGCGGCGGCGCCGGAATGATGGGCGGAATCGGTGAATGGGGCGGCGCGCGACGCGCCAGGGTGCGGCTCGAGCCGGATCGCGAACGCCGGCCACGCGCCGCGCAGTTGCGCGTCGAACGCATCGGCGAGCCGCGCGGGCCAGATCGCGCAGCACACGCGGTTGTCGCCGGCGAATTCCGCATCGCGCAGGATGCGGTCGCCGATCCAGACGACCGGCGCGCCGCGCGCGGCATCGCGCAAGGCTTCGTCGTACAGGTGCACGCCGAGCAGCACGTGCGGCGCGAGCAGTTCGGCCGGCAGCGCGCCGAAATACGGCGCGCACACTTCGATGAACAGGCGCGCGTCCGGGTGCACCGCGTCGCGAATCCGCGCGGTGATTTCCGCGAGGAATGCGAAATACTGCACGTGGTCGAGCAGCACGCGGCGTTCGCCGTCGGCCGCGTCCGACGTATTGCCCGCGTCGTACGCATCGCCGGCCGCTTCCGCGAGCGCGGCGCGTGCGTAGTCGGTGGGCGTGTCGAGCGGCATCCGGTATGCGCTGGCCGCGACCGCGACCGGCTGGCGCGCATCGCGCTCGATCCGGTAGGTGAAGTGAACGGGTCGCACCATGTCACGCCTCGCCGTCGAGAGAGAACGTCGCGTCCGGCGCGAACGCGACGTCCGCGATCGCGTAATAGCCGTTCAGCGCGAGCGAGCAGACGGCCGCGCGGCGCGGCGTGTCGCCGTCGCGGTGCGCGAGCAGCACCGACAGCCACGGGTCGCTGCCGAACGCATGGCCGAACACGCCGTGGCCGTCCGGCAGCAGCGGCGTCTTGCCGACCGACGCGAGCAGCGCGCGTCGCGACGTCGCCGGAAAGAACGGCAACGCCGCGTGCAGGCCCGGGCGCGCCGCGCAGAACGTGCGGATGTCGCGGCCGAGCCGCACGACCGCGCTGGACGGCGGCGCGGCGTCGGCGATCACCGACTGCGCCGGTTCGCGGCCGACGTCGACGAGCAGCGTGCAGACGCCGAAGCCCGAGCGCCCCCATGCGGGATTGCCGTGCCAGTACGTATAGCCGTGCACGTCGATGTCGACGATCTGCAGCAGCAGCGTGCGCGGCCCGGTCTCGGCCGCGGTCGCGAGCGTGCGGCGCAGCACGTAGCCCCAGCCCGCGCATTCGTACGAGCAGGTCATCCAGTCGGGCGTGTAGTCGTTCGCGCCGGCCAGCGCCTGCGCGAACACGCGATGCTGCGGCGAATCGTTCATCAGCAGCATCGACAGGATCGTCGAGCTGACCACGTAGTCGTCCGCGCCGACCGCGCCGCACAGCCGCTCGCGCTCGGCGCACGCGAGCGTGCCGATCGCGTGCGCCGTGTCGTCGAGCGGCACCGCCGCGCCGTCGCGCGACGGCGCGACGCGCCGGTACGCGAGCGCCTGCACGGTCAGCGCGGTCGCCGGGGCCGGCTCGACGGCGGCGGTCGCCACGGGGGCAAGGGGCGCGAGCATCGCCGTATCAGGCCGCGTGCTGCTGGCTGCGCAGTTGCGCGTCGAGCTGCTGCAGCGTCGTGTACTGCGTGATGTTCAGCGCTTCCGGATCGATCGAACCGTAAAGCTGTTCGCAGAACACGATCAGCTCGACGATGTTCAGCGAATCGATGCCGAGTTCGCCGATGCCGGCGTCCGTGTCGACGGTTTCGACGTTGAGGATCTTCGCGACTTCGCGGGACAGGATGTCGAGCGCGTCGGCCGGAACGTTCTGGGTCGTCATGAGGGGAGCTCCTGGAGTTGAGTTGAATGGATCGGGATCGATCGGCCTGTCGCGTGGATCAACTGCCGGCTTCGCAGCGCAGGCTCTTGCGAAGCTCGTGATAACAACGGTACGAACTGCCTTCCATCTTCGAAAACGCCAGCAGGTCGCGCTGGTCGTCGAACAGCGGCACCTTGCCGTCGCGCACGAGCGCGCTCAGGAACTCGTTCGACAGCAGCTTGATCGCGAGCACGCGCTGCACCTTGCCGAAGCTGTAGTGCGCGTCGTCGGTCTGGGTGCGCGCGGCGTCCGCGATGAAGCGGTGCACGGCGCGCGCGTCGGCATCGAGTTCGACGCGGCCGGTCCGTTCGAGCCAGCCGACGTGCGCCATCAGCGCGCGGACGAAGTACGGTCGCACCACGGTCAGGTATTTGTTGAAGACGGTCGGCCCGCCGATCCGCAGCCGATCCTCGGCGGCGACGCGCACCTGGCCGCCGACGTTTGCGAGCTGCAGGTTGCCCGCGAGGAACGGTGCACCGCAGGTCGTGCGTTTCAGTTTCCGATACTCGTCGGGCCACACGAGATAGGCGGCCGGGAACATCACGCCCGGCAGGCGCGCGGCGACGACGGCCATGCAGTCGCGATGCGCCTCGATGCCCCATACCTTGTCGACGGTCAGCGCGAGCCCGTTGTCGTCGCTACGCACGACGGTGCGCCAGGCGGCCAGCGTCGGGCCGCCACCGTCGCTCATCAGGAACGCGAAGTTGTGGCCGGCGTCGATGCACGCGCATGCACGGCGGTTCTGGTCGTCGGAGAAGAACAGCCCGAACATGATGCGGATGAATGCGCGCATGAACGGCTTGAACAGGTGATGAAACCCTTCGCGGTCGATCTGCTCGAGAAGCGCTTCGGTGAGCGGCGCCTCGTCGTGCCGCAGCGGTGTCGACGCGGACGCGTCGGGCAGCACGTCCGGCGTGGCGGCGCGCAGCGCGATCACCATCTCGCTGTCGAGCAGCCGCACGGCGGCGGCTTCGACGAGCCGGGCCGCCGCGCGCGGCGGCGTGCCGATCGCGTCGAGGTGGCGCAGCACCGGATACGCAGCCTGGTCGGCCACGCGCAGCAGCAGCGGCGGTGCGATCGGGGCGGGGGCGGAAAGCGTGGACATGGCAGGGTTCCTGTCAGAAACGCACGCGCACGGCGGCGTCGATGCGGGTGCCGAGGCCGACCATCCGGTACTCGGACTGGCTGTCGGAGAAGGCGTGGGTGAGCGCGACATCGACGCTCACGCGTTTGTTCACGTCGGCGACGACCTGCGCGATCGCGAGCAGGCCCTTGTCCTGCGGCGAATAGACGCCGCGCAGCGAATACTCGACGCGGCCGACCTTCTTGCCGAGCCGCGCGAACAGGTAGTCGCGCAGGCTGCCGTCGACGCTCACGAAGTTGGCCGTGCCGCCGAGGCCGGCCAGCGCGGCGTTGGGCGCGACGGGCAGCAGCGCGTTGTTCGCCTGCACCGCGCCGACCATTCGGCGCCACTGGCTCGCGTCGTAACGCGCTTCGTCGTGCGACCACTCGACGATCAGCGACAGATTGCCGGGCAGCGCGCTCTGCATGCCGACCGCGCCGCGCCACATGTACTGGCGATCGTTGCGGCGATCGACGGTGTCGTACGCGGCGGCCGAATCGAGCGGCGTGCCGTTCGCGATGAACGCGGGCAGCGGCCGCGTCGTGCCGCGCTCGAGCCACGCGCTCGCATAGACGGTGTTCGAGCGCGCGACGTCGAACGACAGCGTCGCGCCCGCGCCGCCGCGGCCCGCGTGACGGCCCGCGAGCAGCGCGGCCGAGCCGCCCGACCCGTTGTACGCGCCGCGCACGAGTTGCGTCGCGCCCTGCACGTCGCGGTTGTCGACGTCGTTGCGCAACGTGCGGTTCTCGCCGGCGATGAACTGCAGCGTGGTCTGTTCGCCGGCCCATTTCGCTTCGACGAGCGGCGTGCCTTCGACGTCGCCGTAGCGATCGTAGATGTCGGCCGTCGCGGCCCGCTTCTGGAAGAAGCCGAGCGGGAAGAACGCCTGCGACGTGTCGAGCGTATCGATCCGCTTGCCGGCCGTCAGCGTGATGCCGTTGTCGAACGCGTAGCGCACGCCCGCTTCGTTGAAGCGGCTCGCCTGCGCGCCGAGCGAATGGTTGCTGGCGACGACGCGCGCGTTCACGAACAGGTTCTCGCCGTCGATGCGTGCGAGCAG
The DNA here is from genome assembly GCF_017815075.1 of Burkholderia sp. AcTa6-5. Taxonomy (NCBI): domain Bacteria; kingdom Pseudomonadati; phylum Pseudomonadota; class Betaproteobacteria; order Burkholderiales; family Burkholderiaceae; genus Burkholderia; species Burkholderia sp. AcTa6-5. The sequence goes on from NZ_JAGIQE010000013.1 coordinate 162,619, forward strand.
GCCGGCTTCCTGCTGGTTGCGCGGCGAATCGCCGATCAGGCGGCCGAGCAGCGCGCGGCCGTCCATGCTGTCGACGGAGCGCGCGTAGCCGATACCGTTGAGCGTGCCGAGCTGATCCATCAGCGATGCTCCGTGCGCGAGCGTGCAACCGAGCGCGAGCGGGATTGCGAGCGCGACGCCGGGCCAGCCGCGGGGCGTGCGGTTTGCGCGGTCGGGCGACGAACGGAGGCGGTCACGATGAGCGTCGGCATCGGCGGCGTACTCACTGGCCATCGGCGAGCGTGTCGGGATTGAACCAGCCCGACGGAATCGTGCGCGGTTGGCCGTCGAGGATGTCGACGACGCTCGCGCGCTGCTTCTCGACCTCGTTGCGATACGTGATCTTGCGGATCACCTTGCGGCCGTTCGCGTCGACCGGAGCCGAAAAGTCGGCGCTGCGAAACAGCAGGCCGCTCGCCAGGAAGAACTGCGCGCGCACCGGCACGTCGGTGTCGGGCGTCACCCACAGCTTGATCGTCGGGTACACGTTGTCGGGATCGGTCGCGCTCAGGTCGAGCTCGGTGGCCGGCTTGCCGGCGATCGGCGTCGTGCCCGGCACGGCCGTCGCGCGATAGCTGTCCGCCCAGTGCGTGCGCGTGATATCGCTGATCACGACTTCCCCTTGCAGCCGCTGCATCCCGTTGATGCGCACCGCGCTGCGCGTGTTCGGCACGTAGAACCAGTGCCCGCGCGTCGTCGCGAGGTATTTCTGGCCGTCGTTCTCGCCGCTGCGCGTCAGCGCGAGCGTGTCGCCGTTGCCGCGCGTGTAGACGAGATAGCGCGTCGCGTCGCCGGCTTGTCCGCCGACCTCGTTGGTGATCCGGATGTTCGTCTGCGTATCGGCGGCCGTGCTGCGGTATGCGTCGGCACGGGCGAGCATGGTCTGGGCCGTCGGCGTGTCGGCCGCGTGCGCGGCGAGCGGCACGCACGCGACGAGCGCGGCGAACGTAAGGCGAATGCGGTTCATGGGGCGAGTCCTTCGAGGATGTTGCGTTTCGCGAGCCCGATCGTCGCGAGCAGCGCCGCGGCCACGCCGAGCACGACGAACGCGGCTTCGACGGCGGCCACGGCGACGGGCGATACGGCGAATTCGAGCAGGATCGGTTTCACGCGGCCGGGCGGCGCGGGCAGGTGGATCTGCGCGTGATTGAGCGCGACCATCGTCAACAGCGCGAGCGCGATGCCGGCGGCCGCGCCGAGCAGGCCGAGCAGCGCGGTTTCCTGGATCAGCACGCCGCGCACCGTCGCGGCCGGCACGCCGAGCGCGCGCAGCGTCGAGATCTCGCGGCGCCGCTCGACGATGCTCATCAAAATCCAGTTGCTCATCGACAGCAGGATCGTCGCGCACAGAATCGCGCCGAACACCGAGAACTGGTTCTTGTACAGCGCGACGACCTGGTGATAGAGCGACACGAGCTGGTCCCAGGTCCGCACGTCGAGCGTCGGCAGCGCGGTGCGCAGCGTCGCAGCGGCGGCCGTCGTGCCGGCGGTGTCCTCGAGGAACACCGCGATGCGCGACGCGCGGTCGGTGCGCAGCAGCGCCTGCGCGGCCGTAAACGTCACGTTGACGATCCGTTCGTCGACGTCCTTGTTGCCGGTGCTCATCACGCCGACGATCTGCGCGTCGGTCGCGTTGATGCCGCCGTGCGCGGTCGACGCCATCAGCTGCACGACCGAGCCGACGTGCACGCCGAGCTTGCGTGCGAGTTCGGCGCCGACGACGACTTCGGTCCCCGCGTTCGTCGGCGACAGATAGCGGCCCGACAGTACCGTGTGATAGTCGAAGAAGCCGGGCGGCTCGCGGTTCGGTTCGATTCCTTCGCCGACGAAGCCGTAGCTGAGATCGCCGTTCGATACGAGCCCGTCGAAGTCGATGCCGCGCGCGGTCGTCGCGACGCCGGGCACCTTTGCAATCGCCTGCGTGGCGGCGGCCTGTTCGTCGGCGGTCAGCCCGTATTGCAGCGGCCGTTCGCCGATCAGGTCGAGGTAGCCGTGATGCAGCACCTGCACGTGGCCGACGCCGCTGTCGATCGACCCTTCGCGCACGGCATCGAACGTCGCGATCACGTAGCCGAGCGCGAGGCTCGACGCGAACGCGGCGACGCCGATCATCGCCATCGTCAGCACGGTGCGGCGCCGGTTGCGCCAGAGGTTACGCCACGCAAACGTCGACCAGTTCACGATTCACTCCCGGTACGCCGTCGCGCATCTCGATGCGGCGCGGCAGGTGCGCGCACAGACGATCGTCGTGCGACGCAATCAGAAAGGCGGTGCCCAGCGTGCGATTGGTGTCGAGGATCAGCTCGGCGACCGCCCGCGCATTCGTGCTGTCGAGGCTCGCGGTCGGCTCGTCCGCGATCACGATCGCCGGCTCCTTGGCGAGTGCGCGGGCCAGGGCGACGCGCTGCTGTTCGCCGCCGGACAGCTCGCCGGGGCGATGTCGTTCGCGCGCGGCGAGCCCCACCGCGTCGAGCATCGCGCGCGCGCGTTCGCGCCGCGTGCGCGGCGTGCCCCACGCGAAGCAGCCGAGCTCGACGTTCTCGAGCGCCGATATCACCGGTATCAGGTTGAACTGCTGGAATACGAAGCCGATGCGTTCGCGGCGAATCCGTTCGAGCGTGTCCGGCGCATCGTCGATGCGGCGGCCTTCGAGCCAGCGTTCGCCGCTCGTCGGCAGGTCGAGAAAGCCGGCGAGGTTGAGCAGCGTGCTTTTGCCGCTGCCCGACGGACCGACGAGCGCGACGACGTCGCGCCGGGCGATCGAGATCGTCGCGTCGCGCACCGCGACGACGCGGCCCGCGCCTTCGTACGTGCGTGTGACGTCGCGCAGCTCGAGCACCGGGGCCAGGGGCGCGGCCGTCATGCGAATGCTCCCTGGCCCGCTTCGACGGCAACCGGTGCTGCGATGACGGGCAGCGCGCCGTTCGCATAGAGATCGCGACACTTCACGCGCTGCAGCTTGCCGCTCGTCGTGCGCGGCAGCGAGCCGGACTCGACGAAACACAGATCCTGCGCGGCGAAGCCGATGCGCGACGCGAGCAGCTGCTGGCACTCGGTGCGGGTTTGCGGCGTCGCGTCGATGGGCCGCGCCTCGATCGCGACGACCAGCCGCTCGGTGCCGGTTTCGGGATCGGGCAGCCCGAACGCGATGCACGTGCTCTTGCGCAGCGCGCTGTGCGACGCCAGCGCTTCCTCGATCTCGTGCGGGAAATAGTTGCTGCCGCGAATGATGATGACTTCCTTCTTGCGGCCGAGGATATGCAGCTGGCCGTCCGCGACGTAGCCGATGTCGCCCGTGCGGAACCAGCCGTCGGCCGTCAGCGGCGCGGCGATCGTGCCGTCGTCGGGGTTCAGGTAGCCGAGCATCACCGACGTGCCGCGGATCGCGACTTCGCCGACCGCGCGGTTCGCCAGCGCGTGGTCGCCGTCGTCGAGGATGCGGAACGCCATCCCGTCGATCGGCGTGCCCATCGCGAGCACCGTTTCGGTGTCCGTCTCGCGACCGTCGTTCGCGGCGGCCGGCTGCGCGTCGCGGCGCTCGATCAGCGCGCGCCGGTCGAGCGTGTCGGCGATCACGTACGGCGCGCCGTCGACCGCGCCTTCGTGCCACGCGCGATGCATCGATACCGCGAGCGTCGATTCGGCCATCCCGTAGCACGGTTGCAGCGCCGATGCCGCCAGGCCGTACGGCGCGAACGTCGCGGCGAAATCGCGCAGCGTCGCGTCGTCGACGCGTTCGCCGCCGATGAAGATGTTGCGGCACGCGGACAGATCGACGCCGTTCATCGCGGCCGCATTGAAGCGGCGCACGCAGTAGCGCAGCGCGAAGGTCGGCACCGACGTCGTCGTCGCGCGCGCCGACGCGATGCGCTTCAACCAGCCGAGCGGATTCCGGATGAAGCTGTTCGGCTGCATTATCAGCAGCGGCGCGCGGTAATGCAGGTTCGACAGCAGCGTGAGCAGCCCCATGTCGTGATAGAGCGGCAGCCACGACGCGGTGCCGTCGCCGGCCGCGATATCGAAGCGCACCGAGCCGCCGATGCCGAGCACGTTCGCGATCACGTTCTCGTGGCTGAGCACCGCGGCCTTCGGATGCGACGTCGAACCGGACGTGAGCTGCACATGATGCGGATCGCTGCCGCTCTTCGCGCTGATCAGTGCGCGCGCGCCGGCGTCGGCGGCATTCGACAGCGTCGCGAGATCGACCACGCGCGTTGAGGCCGCGGGAAACGCGTCGTCGCGCCACGCCGCGGCCTGCGCATCCGCGGCGACGACGATGCGCGGCCGGTACAGCTCGCACGCGACGTCGATCACCTGCCGTCCGGCCGCCGCGCGCCGTGCGGGAACGGGCACGGTGCAGGGCAGCGCACCGGTCATCACGCAGGCCATCATCGCGACCGCATGTTCGACCGACGCGGGCAGCGCCAGCATCACCAGATCGTTCTCGCGCACACCGAGCTCGCGCAGCGCGCCGGCCTGATGAAACACCGCTTCCGCGAAGCGCCGGTACGTGACGCCGGCTTCGTTGCCCGCATCGTCGACGAACGTCATGCGATGCATGGCGCCCGCGACGTCCTCGAGCGATTCGATCAGGCGATGAATGGTCGATGCGTACTTCGTCACGAGGATTCTCCCGTTGCGGAACACGGCCGCTCGCGCCACGGTGCCGGCGGCGCCGTGCGTCGAGTGAGGTGGATTCTTGCCGGATCGATCGGCCGCGACAAACGGAATCTATGCAGGCTATGCATGAGCGGAGCGCATCCACTCGGGGCAGCGCACATTCGTTATCAGCGTGAACGATGAATACGCGCTAGGTGACTGGTCTGTCTCATTCGACCGGTCGTCTAGTTCACGATGTGGTGCGCTCATGCGCAGGCGTCATGCAATGCGTTCGGAAAATTCGTTTGTCCGAAACATCGACTCACAGAAGAATTGCATCCCGGCAGCGCGCCAGCGCCGCCGCGTCATCGTGCCGGGCGGGGCCCGGCTCAAGGAGAGCGTCTTGTCCGTCACCTCATCGCTGGTCGCCCGCACGAAATCGGTTGCAGACATGAAGAGCCGCCCGAGCGGCGTGGTCTTCTCGCTGAAGCTGGCGGTGTACGTCGCGCTCATCGCGCACGGGATGATGTTCGCGCTGTCGGCGCTCGTGATCCTGAAGATCTTCGGCATCCTGCTGATCGGTGCGATGTATGCGCACGGCGTCGAACTGCAGCACCAGGCGCTGCATTACCAGGGGTTCCGCAGCAAGCGCCTGAACATGGTGTTCGGCGTGCTGCTCGGCATGCCGATGCTCGTGTCGTTCCACGCGTACCAAGACAGCCACCTGCGCCATCACCGGCTGCTCGGCACGCCGGAGAACAAGGAGTTCTTCGACTACGGCGACCAGTACGGCGCGCGCCCCGTCGTCAATGTCGGGCTGTGGGCGTGGCGGCTGTCGATGGCCGCGCACTATATCCAGTTCGCGAAGAGCGTTGCGAAGCTCGTCGTGCCGGGCGCGCGCTTCGGCGACAACGCGCTCGTGTCGCGTGCGATCCGCCGCGACTACCTGCTGATGGCGGCGGCGATCGCGCTGCTGGCCGCGCTGTCGTTCGCGCTGCACTCGTGGTGCGTCGTCTGGGTGTGGGTCGTGCCGCTCGTGTGCGTCGCGGCGCCCGTGCATGCGCTGGTCGAGATGCCCGAGCACTACCGCTGCGACCTGACGAGCACCGACCCGTTCCGCAACACGAGGACGATCGAGAGCAATGCGTTCATGACATGGTTCACGAACGGCAACAACTATCACGTCGAGCATCACATGATGCCGAACCTGCCGATCGAGCGCCTGCACGATCTGCATGGCGCGATCGCGCCGCGCATCCGCTATTACCACCGCACGTACCGGCAGTTCTACTACGCGTTGCTGCGCGGCCGGCTGACGCCTCGCTCGGTGGACGACGATCGGGACGATGCCGAAGCGGTTGCGCCGGCGTCCACGCAATCGGCATGACTACCGCTGCCGACTATCTTGGGACGACGATGCTCTATCCGGAACTGTTCAGATCGCTCGAAGCGGTTCGCTGGGACATGGAGAAGGACATTCCGTGGAACCGGTTCGATGCCGCGTTGCTCACCGACGAGCAGGCCGAGACGATCAGGATGAACGCGATCACCGAATGGTCGGCACTGCCCGCGACGGAAATGTTCCTGCGCGACAACCGGCACGACAGCGACTTCTCCGCGTTCATGAGCGTGTGGTTCTTCGAGGAGCAGAAGCATTCGCTCGTGCTGACGGAATACCTGCGCCGCTTCAGGCCGGAGCGGGTGCCAACCGAGGCGGAACTGCACGCGGTGCGTTTCGAGTTCGATCCGGCGCCGCCGCTCGAGACGCTGATGCTGCACTTCTGCGGCGAGATCCGCCTGAACCACTGGTACCGCTGCGCGGCCGATTGGCACACCGAGCCCGTCATCAAGCAGATTTACGAAACGATTTCGCGCGACGAAGCGCGTCATGGCGGCGCGTACCTGCGCTATATGAAGAAGGCGCTGAACGACCACGGCGACGTCGCGCGTGCCGCCTTCGCGAAGATCGGCGTGCTGATGGCGTCGGCGCGCCGCACCGAGAAGCCGCTGCACCCGACCAACCTGCACGTGAACCAGGCGCTGTTTCCGCGCGACACCGTGCAGTCGCGCCTGCCCGATCCGGAATGGCTCGAGCGCTGGCTCGACGAGCAGATCCGTTTCGACGGCGAGTGGGAGCAGAAGGTCGTCGAGCGGATCCTGCACAACCTGTCGATCCTGTTCGAGCGCACGTTCGCGAGCGCGCAGGAACTGAACCGCTATCGCCGCGAAGTGACCGCGCGGACGAATGGCGCGTTGGGCCGCCCGTAGCGGATCGATACAGGCAGCCCGCCGCGCGGTGCGGGCCGAAATCCGGCCGACATCCGAACGCCATGCGGCCGAACGGCGCTACCGGCAGGCGAATTAATCATTCCAGACATAATCGGCGCATCAGTTGCTTGAAATTGCATGGCAGCTTTGAAATTCATTCGTTTAGCATATTTATGTAAACACGGAATTCCGGATTTAGATGGCATTTTCGTGTATGTTACCAACCGGTTGTCTTTCGCAGTCCGGGAAAAATGAATTTAAAAGTTGGCTGATTGAAATTGAATTGTAGGAATCGGATGATGCATCTGATTGTGCGACGAGATCGACGTGATAGCGTCGAATTCTGGCGGCAATCCTCTGTTTTTGAAGGAGTTTATCGACTATTTGAAGTGCTGGATTCGTTCTCGTATTAATTTACAAAATCACTACCTGGATAATGTTAATGTAAGAATATCATTGCGATCAAAATCGATAGATAAATACAAGTGTCACGATTGAAAATAAGAATGATGTGCATCCATGATTCAATATAAAATCGTTTCCGAATCCAAATGGGAGAGACGATTCAGGGAGGCGAACGGCGACTTATCGGTCGATGGGTGCAACTTTGAGGCGGCGGTATGGCTAATGTGAGATTGGCAAAGCGATTGAGAAGTCTGCCTTCGCTGGATTTCCTGAGAGGCTTCGAATGCGCGGCGCGCCATTTGAGCTTCACGCGGGCGGGGCAGGAACTGAACGTCACGCAATCGGCCGTGAGTCGGCAGGTCAAGGCGCTCGAAGAGCAGCTCCGGATCGAGCTCTTTCATCGGCACATTCGTTCGTTGACGCTGACCGACAAGGGGCGCGAGCTGTACGACGCGATCTCGTTCGCGTTGTCCGACCTGGAATCGGTGGTCGGTAAGCTGTCGTCGAGTGTCGGCCAGCGCGCCATCTCGTTGTCGACCACCGTCTCGTTCGCCGCGCTGTGGCTGATTCCACGCCTCGGTTCGTTTCGCGCCAGCTATCCGGACATCGACGTGCGCGTGTCGGCCACGAGCGAAATCGAAGATCTCAAACGCAAACGTTTGCACCTGGCCGTGCGCTATGCAGGCCCGTATACGTCGACCGACGATACGGACGTGCTGTTTCGCGAGCGTGTCGTCGCGGTGTGCAGCCCGAGCCTGGTGGCGGCGGGCGACGCCGCGTCGATGAAGCCGGCCGACCTCGACAAGCACGTGCTGCTGCATCTCGACGACCCGCGCGGCGAATGGCCGTGGCACGGCTGGAGCCATTTGCTGAAGGCGCTCGGCGTGCCGCGGCTGCGGCCGGCCGGCGCGCTGCACTTCAGCCAGTACGATCAACTGGTCCAGGCCGCGGTCGACGGCCACGGTATCGCGATCGGCAGGCGGCCCCTCGTCGACGGGCTGTTGAAGCAGGGGCGGCTCGTCGAGCTGTTCCCGCACTGCACCGTTGCATCGGGCAGCTACGTGCTCGTGCAGAACCCCGATGCGTGCAACGAATTCGATATCGCGGTGCTGACCAACTGGTTGCTCGAACAAGCGTGTCATTCGCTCGAGGAGGAGCCGGGCATCGCCGGCAGCAACGTGCTGCCGATGTACCGCGTCGGATAGCGCGGCGAATACGTCGTGCGCGGCGTCATGCACGACGCCTGCAACCTGTGCGATGATGCGCCGCTTCGCGTTCGTCGCAGAACGCCGCCGACTGCGGCACCCGTTTCCGGGCCATCGCCGCGTCCTCACATCCGGAGACAGCATGCCCGCACACACTATTCATGGCAGTACCCTGCACTACCTCGATCACGGCGCCGGTTTTCCGGTGCTGCTCGGGCACAGCTATCTGTGGGACGCGACGATGTGGGCGCCGCAAATCGACGCACTGTCGCGCCGGTATCGCGTGATCGTGCCGGATCTGTGGGGGCATGGCGAATCGGGCGCACTGCCGGACGGCACGCACACGCTCGACGATCTCGCCGCGCACGCCAGCGCGCTGCTCGACGCGCTGGAGATCGAACAGTGCGCGATCGTCGGGCTCAGCGTCGGCGGCATGTGGGGCGCGCGGCTCGCGTTGCGCGAGCCGCAGCGCGTGCGCTCGCTCGTGATCATGGATGCGTCGCTCGAGGCCGAACCCGATGCGACGCGCGCCCGCTACTTCGGGATGCTCGACGCGATCGAGACAGCGGGCCGCATCGCGCCGCCGCTGCTCGACGCGATCGTGCCGCTGTTCTTCCGGCCGGACGTCAATCTCGACGACCCGGTGCCGACGGCGTTTCGCGATGCGCTCGCGAACCTGCCGGCCGACCGGCTGCGGCAATCGATCGCGCCGCTCGGCCGGCTGATTTTCGGCCGGCCCGACACACTCGCGACACTCGCCGACCTCGATGCCGCACGCACGCTGCTGATGTGCGGCGCGGGCGACATGGCGCGCCCGCCGTCGGAAACCGTGAAGATGGCGAGCGTGATCGGTTGCGCGCATGCGCTGGTGCCCGACGCCGGCCATATCTCGAACCTGGAAAATCCGGCGTTCGTCACGCGCACGCTGCTCGACTGGTTCGACGCGCAGTCACTGCCGTCGAACTGACGATCGCGCGAACGGCGACGCCCGCGCAAGCCGCGCGGCGTCGCATCGGCCCGCAGAGGCCCGCGTTACGCGCGCTCGCTGATCGCCGTGAACTTGCGGTCGCGCACCCGCGCTTCGTCGGCGCCGCCGTGCACGAGGCTCAACGCTTCCGCGCGGCTCGCGACGCACGGCCCGGAGCCCAGCAGCGGCTGGCGCGCGGTTTCGCGCAGCGCGAGCACCGACACGATGCCGATGAACGACGCGCCCATCAGGTAGTACGCGGGCATCATCAGGTCGCCGGTGCGATCGACCAGCCACGCGGTGACGAGCGGCGTCGTGCCGCCGAACAGCGACACCGACACGTTGAAACCGATCGCGAGCGCGCCGTAGCGGATCCGCGTCGGGAAAAGGGCAGGCAGCGCCGACGGCATCACGCCCGTGAACGTCGACAGCAGGATCCCGTAGATCAGCATCCCGCCGAAGATCGGCAGCATGCCGCCGGTGCGGATCAGCATCAGCGCCGGCACCGACAGCGCGAGCAGGCCCACGCAGCCGGCCATCATCACCGGCTTGCGGCCGATCTTGTCGGACAGGTGCCCGGCGTACAGCGTCATCGGCATCATCAGCACCATCACGAGCAGCACCATGAAGAGGCCGTGCGATTCGCGCACGTGCAGCGTCGCCGACAGGTAGCTCGGCAGGTACGACAGCGCCATGTAGTCGGTCACGTTGAAGATCAGCACGAGGCCGACGCATTGCAGCAGCGGCTTCCACTGTTCGACGAGCAGCGTCGCGAAGCGCTGCTTCGGCCGCGCGCGCTCGTCCGCTTCGCGTGCTTCGGCCTCCTTCTGGAAGGCCGGCGTTTCCTCGAGCTTGAGCCGCACGTAGAGGCCCACGAGGCCGAGCGGGCCGGCGATGAAGAACGGCACGCGCCAGCCCCATGACAGCAGCGCTTCCTGCGACAGCGTGGCCGTCAGCAGCGCGACCGTGGCCGCGCCGAGCGTATAGCCGATCAGCGTGCCGAACTCGAGGAAGCTGCCCATGAAGCCGCGACGCTTGTCGGTCGAGAACTCGGCGATGAAGGTCGCCGCGCCGCCGTATTCGCCGCCGGTCGAGAAGCCCTGCACGAGGCGCGCGACGAGCAGCAGGATCGGGGCCAGGATGCCGATCGACGCGTAGCTCGGGATCAGGCCGATCGCGAAGGTGCCGACGGCCATCATGATCATCGTCGCGGCGAGCACGCGCTGGCGGCCGATGCGGTCGCCGAGCGGCCCAAACACCATGCCGCCGAGCGGACGCACGAGGAACGCGGCCGCGAACGTGCCGAAGGTCGCGAGCAACTGCGCGGACGGGCTGCTCGACGGGAAGAACACCTTGCCGAGCGTGACGGCGATATAGCTGTAGACGCCGAAGTCGAACCATTCCATCGCATTGCCGAACGCTATCGCGCCGACCGCGCGCTTGAGGACGGCCGGGTCGACGATCGTGATGTCATCCAGCTTGATGGACTGGCGCGAAGACCGGGTTTTCGCGGGGCGCGCTTGCGATGAACTCAATGATCTCTCCTGGAATGGCCTTGGCGGCGCGGCCTGCGGGAATGCAGCGGGGGCGTGCGGGCCGACGGACAGCGACGGCGGATGTCTCGGGGATGCCTCGATGCCGGTGGCGTGACGCGCGCGGCGGACGACACCGGGCAGGTGTGTTGTGCGAACCAGTTTAGAGAAACGGGCGCGAGCGGCTATCGGTCATGCGCCCGGAACCCGGTGGTAAACGACACGCGGGGAAGCAGCGATGCCGATCGCGCCCCGGTGGGCGCAGGCGCGGCGTGGACGGTCATCTCGCCGGGCGCCGGCTCGCGGAGACCAGCAACGCGACGAACGCCGCTTCGTCCGCGCGCAGGCCGCGCGGCGTACGCCGGACCGCGAGCGCGGCGAGCGTGCCCGCCTCGAACGCGTCGAGTACAGCCGGATGGATGTAGCAGCGCCGGCACACGGCCGGCGTGTTGCGCAGCAGGTCGGCCACCGCGCGCACGGTCTCGACGATCTGCTTGCGCGCATGCGTGACGCCGCGATGCTCGATGCGCCGCAGCAATCCGAGCGCATGCACGCTGCCGGCCCAGGTCCGGTAATCCTTCGCGGTGAAATCGGCGCCGCCGGCCTCGCGCAGGTAGTCGTTCACGTCGGACGACCCGACCGGATGGCGTACGCCGTCGTCGTCCACATACTGGAACAGCTCGTGCCCGGGCAGCTCCGCGCAGCGCCGCACGATCCGCGCGACCCGCGCGTCGTCGACCGTCACGTCGTGCTCGATCCCGCTCTTGCCGGCGAAGCGCAGCCGCACCTGGCCGGGCTGGATCTTCAAATGGCGCTTGCGCAGCGTCGTCAGCCCGTACGAGCCGTTTTCGCGCGCATATTCCGCGTTGCCGATCCGCGCGAGCGTCGTATCGAGCAAGCGGACGATCGTCGCGACGACCTTGTCGCGCGGCATGCCCGGCAGCGCCAGATCGCGCGTGACGCGGGCGCGGATGCGCGGCAGCGCCCGCGCGAACGCGGCCATCCGCGCGTACTTGTTCGCATCGCGGGTTTCCCGCCATTGCGGGTGATAGCGGTACTGCTTGCGGCCGCGCGCGTCGCGGCCCGTCGCCTGCAAGTGGCCGAGCGGGTCGGCGCAGATCCACACGTCGGTGTACGCGGGCGGGATCGCGAGCGCGTCGATGCGGGCGATTTCCGCGGCATCGCGAATCCGCATGCCGTCCGGCCCGTAGTACGCGAAGCCGTTGCGCAGCCGGCGGCGCGTGTAGCCGGGCTGGCGGTCGTCGACATGGCGCAGCGCCGCGACGGCGCTCGAAGCGGGCCGCTTCATGTCGCGACGCGCCGGCCGGCGGCGGTGCGCGGCGACCCGCGCTCACGGGCAGCGATCATGCTTGTCTCCTTGGGTTCGCGTGAAGGGCGCTCGCCTGGCATGGGGTGCGAACAGCCATTGCGACGAAGCAAGAACCGTGCGCCGCCGCGCCCGGCCTCGCTCGCGTGGTTAGGTGTTTATACGCATGCCGATTCCGACATCGCCCCAATCCAATATTTCATTGGAAGGTTATCGGACTTGTTCCTAAACTGATGCGGGGTCTGTATACCGCGCCGGCACGACACGCCGGCCGGGGCAGCCCGATCCGCGCCAGCGCCACGCAGAAACACAACAGCGCCGCGGCACACAACGACATCATCGGAGACGGACCATGACATTCATCAGGAAGCTCGCGGCCGGCGCGATCGTCGCCGCGGCGACGGTGCTGGCAGGCGGCGCGCACGCGCAGCAAAAGCCGATCACGCTCGGGTTCTCGCAGGTCGGCGCGGAAAGCGCGTGGCGCACCGCGAACACCGTATCGGTGAAGGGCGCGGCGAAGGACGCCGGCATCAACCTGAAGTTTTCCGACGCACAGCAGAAACAGGAGAACCAGATTCGCGCGATCCGCTCGTTCATCGCGCAGAAGGTCGACGTGATCGCGTTCTCGCCGGTCGTCGAATCGGGCTGGGAGCCGGTGCTGACCGAAGCGAAGGCCGCGCATATCCCGGTGATCCTGACCGACCGCGGCGTCGACGTGAAGGACCCGTCGCTGTACGTGACGATGATCGGCTCCGACTTCCTCGAGGAAGGGCGGCGCGCCGGCCACTGGCTCGAAGAGCGCTACAAGAACGATGCGGGCCCGGTCAATATCGTCGAGCTGCAGGGCACGGTCGGCTCCGCGCCGGCCAACGACCGCCGCGCGGGCCTGCTCGAAGTGATCAAGAACAATCCGAAATTCAAGGTCATCGCATCGCAGAGTGGCGACTTCACGCTCGCCGGCGGCAAGCAGGTGATGGAAGCGTTCGCGAAGACCTACGGCAAGCAGATCAACGTCGTCTACGCGCACAACGACGACATGGCGCTCGGCGCGATCCAGGCGATGGAAGAGGCCGGCATCAAGCCCGGCAAGGACGTCAGCGTCGTGTCGTTCGACGCGACCAAGGGCGGCTTTCAGGCGATGGTCGCGGGCAAGATCAACGTCGACGTCGAATGCAGCCCGCTGCTCGGCCCGCAACTGATGACCGCGGTGAAGGACGTGGTCGCCGGCAAGCAGTTGCCCAAGCGCATCGTGACCAACGAGACGGTGTTCCCGATGAACGTCGCGGCGCAGGTGCTGCCGACCCGCAAGTACTGACCTGTCCGCCCGGGCGGCGGCCGCGCGGCCGCCGTCCGGCGACGCTTCGAGGGAGGATGCATGCAGAGTCCGCCGGTGGTCGAGATGATCGGCATCGACAAGTCGTTTCCGGGTGTCAGCGCGCTGCAGCGCGTGGACTTCCGGCTGTTTCCGGGCGAGATCCACGCGCTGATGGGCCAGAACGGCGCGGGCAAGTCGACGCTGATCAACGTGCTCACCGGCGTGCATGCGCACGATGCGGGCGAGATTCGCGTCGGCGGCGCGCCGGTGAATTTCGCCGCGCCGCGCGAGGCCGAGGCGGCCGGGATCCAGACGCTCTACCAGGAAGTGAACCTGTGCGCGAACCTGTCGGTCGCGGAGAACATCTTCGCGGGCCGGCAGCCGATGCGGCGCGGTGCGATCGACTGGAAGACGATCCACGCACGGGCGCGCGACGCGCTCGCCGAACTCGATCTCGCGCTCGACGTCACGCGTTCGCTCGATTCGTATCCGATCGCGGTGCAGCAGATGGTCGCGATCGCGCGGGCGGTGTCGGTCGACGCGCGCGTGCTGATTCTCGACGAACCGACGTCGAGCCTCGACGACGGCGAGGTCGCGCGGCTGTTCGACGTGCTGCGCCGGCTGAAGGCGTCGGGTATCGCGATCCTGTTCGTCACGCATTTTCTCGAGCAGACCTATGCGGTGTCCGACCGGATCACCGTAATGCGCAACGGCGAGCGCGAAGGCGAGTACCTCGCGCGCGACCTGCCGGTCGACGTGCTGGTCGCGAAGATGACCGGCCGCGAGCGCATGTCCGACACGTTGCAGGCCGGCGCCGCCGCGGTCGAGCGTACCGCCGCGGCCGATGCGCCGTTCCTGTCGATGCAGCAGGTCGGCCGGCGCGGGATGATGAGCGCGCTCGATCTCGACGTGCGCCCCGGCGAGATCGTCGGGCTGGCCGGACTGCTCGGCTCGGGCCGCACCGAAACCGCGCAACTGGCGTTCGCCGCCGCGCGCCCCGATACCGGCGCGATCGAGATCGACGGCGCGCGCAAGCGGCTCGCGTCGCCGCACGACGCGGTGCGCAACGGGATCGCGTACTGCCCGGAGGATCGCAAGAAGGAGGGTATCGTCGCCGCACTGTCGATCCGCGAGAACATCGTGCTCGCGCTGCAGGCGCGGCGCGGCTGGTGGCGGCTGATCGGTCGGGCGCGCCAGCGCGAGATTGCCGACACGTATATCGCGCGGCTCGGCATCAAGGCGCGCGACGCGGAACAGCCGATCGGGCTGCTGTCGGGCGGCAACCAGCAGAAGGTGCTGCTCGCGCGCTGGCTCGCGACGGACCCGAAGCTGCTGATTCTCGACGAGCCGACGCGCGGCATCGACGTCGCCGCGAAGTTCGACATCATGGAGCGCGTGCTCGCGCTGTGCGCGCAGGGGCTCGCGATCCTGTTCATCTCGTCGGAGATCGGCGAGGTCGTGCGCGTGAGCCACCGGATCGCGGTGCTGCGCGACCGCCGCAAGGTCGCGGAGCTGAGCGGCGCCGATGCGTCCGAGGAACAGGTTTACCGGTTGATCGCAGGAGGCCAGTCATGACGTGGCTACGCACACTGTTTCGTCATTCGCTCGCGTGGCCGGTGCTGACGCTCGTGCTGCTGTTCGCGCTGGACGTCGCGCATCGTCCCGGTTTCCTGTCGATCGCGCTGCTCGACGGCCATCTGTTCGGCGCGCCGATCGACATCCTGAATCGCGCGGCGCCGCTCGTGATCGTGTCGCTCGGCATGACGCTCGTGATCGCGACGCGGGGGATCGACATCTCGGTCGGCGCGATCGTCGCGATCGCCGGCGCGGCGGCCGCGACCGTGCTGGAGGCGGACCCGTCGCAAGTCGGCACGGCGCTGGTCGCCGCGCTCGGCGTCGGGCTGCTGGCCGGCGCGTGGAACGGGCTGCTCGTCGCCTTCGTCGGGATGCAGCCGATCATCGCGACGCTGATCCTGATGGTGGCCGGGCGCGGCATCGCGCAACTGCTGACGGGCGGCCAGATCATCCCGATCGGCGCGCCCGGCTACCTCGCACTCGGCGGCGGCTATCTCGCGACCGTGCCGTGCGCGGTGTGGATCGCGCTGGCGACGATCGGCGCGATCGCGCTGCTGGTGAACCGCACGGCGCTCGGGCTGTTCATTCGCGCGATCGGCGTGAATCCGGTCGCGACGCGGCTCGTCGGGCTGCGCTCGGGTGCGATCGTGTTTGGCGTGTATCTGTGCTCGGGCGTGATGTCCGCGCTCGCGGGCATCCTCGCGAGCTCGAACGTGCGCAGCGCCGACGGCAACAACGCGGGGCTGCTGCTCGAACTCGACGCGATCCTCGCGGTCACGCTCGGTGGCACGTCGCTGCTCGGCGGCCGCTTCAGCCTCGCGGGCTCGGTGCTCGGCGCGCTGATCATCCAGACGCTCACCTACACGACCTATTCGATCGGCGTGCCGCCGGAGGCGACGCTCGTCGTCAAGGCGGTCGTCGTGATCGTCGTGACGCTGATCCAGTCGGACGCGGCGCGCGCGCTGCTCGTGCGGCATGCGTCGCGGCTGCTGCCTTCCGCGCGATCGCGCGCCACCACCACCGGAGCGACGCCGCGATGACCCGTTTCCTTGGCCGCCTCGCCGATCCGCGCACGCTGCCGATCGTCGTGACGATCGTGCTGTTCGCCGCGCTGTTCGGCTTCGGGTCCGTGATGTACACGGGCTTTTTCTCGATGCAGGTGCTCACAGGGCTGCTCGTCGACAACGCGTTCCTGCTGATCGTCGCGATCGGGATGACGTTCGTGATCGTGTCGGGCGGCATCGACCTGTCGGTCGGCTCGGTCGTTGCGCTGACAACGATCTTCTGCGCGGTCGGCGCCGAACGGCTGCACTGGCCCGTGTGGGTGATCGTGCCGCTGGTGCTCGCGTTCGGCGCGCTGTACGGCGCGGCGATGGGCGCGCTGATCCACTACTTCAAGCTGCAGCCGTTCATCGTCACGCTCGCCGGGATGTTTCTCGCGCGCGGCGCGTGCTTCCTGATCACGACGCAGTCGATCACGATCAATGCGCCGGCGTTCCATGCGATCGCGGGCATCAGCGTGCCGCTCGGCAGCGGCATGCTGAGCGCCGGTGCGCTGATCGCGCTCGCGACGCTCGCCGTCGCGATCTACGTCGCGCATTTCACGCGCTTCGGCCGCAACGTGTATGCGGTCGGCGGCAACGAACGCTCGGCGCTGCTGATGGGCTTGCCGGTCGCGCGCACGAAGGTCGGCGTCTATGCGCTGAGCGGCTTCTGTTCGGCGCTCGGCGGCGTGGTGTTCACGCTCTACGTGCTGTCGGGCTACGGGCTGCAGGCGCAGGGGATGGAGCTCGACGCGATCGCCGCGACCGTGATCGGCGGCACGCTGCTGACGGGCGGCGTGGGCTACGTGATCGGCTCGGTGTTCGGCGTCGGCATCCTCGGCACGATCCAGGTGCTGATCACGTTCGACGGCACGCTGAGTTCGTGGTGGACGCGGATCGTGATCGGCGCGCTGCTGTGCGTGTTCTGCGTGCTGCAGCGGGTCATCGAGCGGCACGCGACGCGGCGCCGCACCGGCGGCACGGGGCTCGGCGCGCGGCGGCCGACGCAGGCTGCCGCGCCCGCGCGGCCGGCGCCGCCCAAGGAGGACATCGGGCTGGTATCGACGATGCGGCGATCGTAGTGCGACCGACTACCCTTGCGCGAGGAGAACACGATGAAGCGCGATGATCTGACGACGGGCATGGCCGATGCGCTGGCCGTCGAGCATGGCCGTCGGCCGCTGCTCGACCTGGGCGACGCGCGCGACTGCCGGATCGTGGCCGACGCGCTGCGGGTGCTGCTGCGCGAGCGCTCGGAAGCGCTGGCGTTCGCGATGCGCGTGGCGGACGAGCATGGCCGCCCGCGTCCGGATGCCGGCGAATTCGGCTTGACCGACATCATTCGGCTGGCCCGCGTGGTCGAGCGGGCCGATCGGCGGCGCGCGGGAATCGCGGTGGAGTGACGCGCGCGGCCGCATGCCGCCTGCGTCCGCGCCGTCACGCCGGCCCGGTCGTGTCCGCCTCGGTGTCGAACGACGTATCCGCGACGCGCGTGCGTTTCAGCGAGCCGGCCAGTCTTTCGATCGCCGGCAAGTCCAGCGCATCGAGGTGCGCGCGCACTTCCTGCGCGAACGGCGCATGGTCCGGCTCGTCCGCATACTGGCCGAGCCATTCCTCGATATCGGTCAGCCGGCCCTCGCCGGCGAGCGCGATCAGCTCGGCGAGCGCGTCGGCGGGCGGGCAGCGCATCGCGGGCGCGGCGCTGGCCGGTTCCGCTTCGACGGCGGGATCGAACCGCTTGACGAGCCCCGACGCCGGCGCGAGCGCATGGCCGAGGGCCGGCGCGACGACCGCGAACGAGAACGTCGTGCCGACGCCCGGCTGGCTCGCGACGGCCAGCTCGCCGCCCATCGCGGCGACGATGCGCTGCGCGATGAACAGGCCGAGCCCGGTGCCGCCGTTCACCGCCTGCACCTGCTGGTACGCGCGGAAGATGTCATCGGTCGCGCCGATGTCGATGCCGATGCCCGTATCGGCGACCTCGAACAGCAGGCGCCATGCATCGCCTTCGCGCGACGCGTGTACCGACAGCGCAACCGTGCCGTCGCGCGTGAATTTCGATGCGTTCGACAGCAGGTTCAGCAATACCTGTTGCAGGCGAATGCCGTCGATCCGCACCGTGCGCGGCAGCGCCGTGACCGGCCGATAGACGAACCGGTTGTGCTGCTGCTCGCACAGCGCGGCCGCGTAGTGGCCGATGTCGTCCAGCAGCCCGGGCAGGTCGGTGCGATCGGGCACGACGCCGAGCGGCTGGAGTTCGGCCTTCGTGAACGCGAGCAATTCGTCGATCAACGCGAGCTGATAGCGGATGCTGCGGTCGATCGACCGGATCAGCCGCGCCTGGCCGCGCGTCGCGCCTTGCAGCAGCAGCTTCGCGTAGCCGTTGATCGTCGACAGCGGCGCGCGCAGGTCGTGGCTGACATAGCCGAGCGTCTCGATCTTCTGCTGCATGTGCGTCTTCGATTGCTGCAACGCTTCGTTGAGCGCCACCGTGCGCCGCGCGACCTCGTCGCGCAGCCGGTCCTGCTCGGTGAGCTGCCAGTGTTCGAGCCGCTTGCGTGCCTCGGTGCGCTGCCGGCCCACGTGGTGGATCCACGCGGCCAGCACCAGCAGGTGCGTCGCCAGCCCGATGATCGCGATGACGGGGTTCGGAAAGACGTCGGAGTGGATCCATGACAGCACGGACGGCAACGCATCGCGGCCGTCGAGTATGCGGATCAGCATGTTGAAGGTCGCGATCGCGATCGCGATCAGCATCACGCGGCCCGTCGGGGTGCGGCGGATCGCGAGCGTCAGCGCGACGCCGATGTCGAGCACCGACATCGCGGCGTTCAGCCACAGGCAGAACCGGGTGAAGGTCAGCAGATCGCCGACGGCGACGCCGGCCATGCCGATGCATTCGAGGACGAGGCACGTGACGAACAAGCCGCGCACCGGCAGCCGGGCCTTCTCGTCGTGCGCGACCTTCAGGATGAAGACGATGAACAGCGCGACCGCCAGGTACGCGAAGATCACCTCGCCGCGCGCGGACCATTCGTGCACGCCCGGCCACGGAATCAGTGCCGTATAGCCGCGGTACGTCGCCTCGAACAGCGTCGTGCACAGGCCGATCCCCGCCAGCACGTAAAACACGGCGTTGCGCGAGAAGAACCCGATCAACAGCGCGCACCAGACGAGCGCCAGCAGTCCGCCGAGGAAGCCGAAGTTCCACATGGCCGCGCGGACTTCCTGCGCATCCCATGCCAAGCGGGTGAACGCGAACGGCGCGAGCCGCATTTCCTTGCGTGACGTGACGCGGATCAGCACCGGCACGCTTTCGCCCGCCTGCAGCGTGACGTCCAGGGCCGGATAGCGGGACAGCAGCCGGCTCGCGTCGGTGTCGCCGTTGCGGGCGGTGGCAGGGAAACGGCTGGCGGCGATCCACTGGCCGTTGCGGCCGACAAAGAAGTCGGCGCGGTCGACGCGTGCGTCGCGAATCGCGAGCACCAGCGGGTGCGCCGTGGTGTCGCGATTGACGAGCGTCGCGCCGACCCACCATGCCGATCGGGAGAACGTGACGTTGAACGACGGCCGGAGCGCGGCGGACGTGCCGCGTGCGGAATCGGCGAGCCGTGCAGCCACCGCGTCGGCGGACAGCGTCGCGCCGGTGTCTTCGAATACCGACACGGCTTCGAGTTGAGCGGGATTCGGCGCCATCGCGGCACGGGCCGTCGCGCACGTGACGGCCAGCGCCGCCAGAAGCAGAAGCAACGCGCGACATCCGGCCGTCCATGCCGCGGGGTGCCTACGCATCGCCGTGGCGCCCCCCCGGTGCGGCCGGCGTGTCGACCGCATGGCGCTGGCGCCGCCAGTCGGACGGCGTGATGCCGAAGCGTTCGCGGAATGCCGTCGCGAAATTGCCGGGCGTGGAGAAGCCGATTTCCTCGGCGATGTCGCCGATTCCCATCGACGTTTCCGACAGGAAGTGCATCGCGGCGCGTAGCCGCGTGTCGCGCAGGTACTCGAATACGGTCTGGCCGAGATGGTCGCGGAACACGCGCGACAGCCGCTTTTCGTGCGTGCCGACCTGCTTCGCGAGATCCTCGAGGGCCGGCGGATGGCGCAGGTCGCGCAGCAGCACGTCGCTCGCCGCGCGCACGAGCGTCGCGTCGGGGTTGTCAGGTAATTCGGGCAGGTGCGCGAACGGCTGGCTGCGCCGCACGCGCTTCAGGTGATTGCGGATGCGCGCGATGACTTCCGCCGGTTCAAAGGGCTTGACGATGTAGTCGATCGCGCCCGTTTCGAGCCCCGCGATCCGATCCTCGAGATCGCCCGCGGCCGTCAGGATGATCACCGGAATGGACTGCGTCGACGGCGTCGACGCCAGCAGCCGGCTCGCGGCGAAACCGTCCATGCGCGGCATGCGCACGTCCATCAGGATCAGGTCGGGCGCGATGGCCTGCGCACGGTGATAGGCCTGCAGCCCGTCGAATGCAACGCTGATCCGGCACTGCGCGGTGCGCAGGATTTCGGTCAGGAGCCGCAGGTCGTTCGGGCGGTCGTCGACGATCAGGATATGGGCGCCAGCGAGATCCGGCGTGGTGCGTGGCGACGCCGAACTGGACAAGCGGGATGACATGGTTGCGAACGCGTTGGAAGGGAGTGGCCTGTCAAATCGGGGCATCGCAATCTGGACGATTGTTGCGAAAAATTATATGTCGACAGCAGCGTCGATTGTGAGGATTCCGTGCGGCGCGTGGGGGCTTGTCGCGTGGGCGTCGCGGCTGCGCGGCCGGGCTGTCCACTCTTCGGGAAAATGGGCCGGAAAAATATGCCGAATTCATTTTGGAATTCAGGTCTTTATTTCCGGTTAAATGACGCCGGTAATGGAAATGGCCCGTATTCTGGATTTATGCTGACGGTGTCGAAATTCGATGGTGATCGTGTAAATCGAATTCGATGATGCCTTGTCGGTCGATTAAATTATGGTGGAATCCTGGCCGACACCCCTCTTTATGGGAAATCGAATTTCCTGCAAATATGTATGAATGTAAATGCCGTCCGCTCCGGAAAAGTATTTTTCCGCTACGGAAAAGGTTTGTTTGGACGAATGTCGGCACACTAGCCCCAGAGCGGCTGGAATCGGTTCTTCGAATGTTTCAGGCTGCCGCAAAAATTACTGTCGCCGTCGCTTTATGGGTGGTCGATATTCAATGTCAATGATGAAATTCCCGGATGGTGAGAGGTCGGTAACAAAAGAATAACGGGCACGAGGGTAATGCAATCGTCATAATTCGCGGATTTTTTCGGTATACAAGATGAGTCGCGGAGTGGCGAGATGGGTCTGGGTGTGAGGCATCGGGCGACAAGAAATCGTCAAGCAAATTCGATCGATTAATTCGGTGCCGGGGTCGTTCGGTGAGTGGCCGGTTTTTTCCGGAAATCCGGAAAAGCCGGCGGCCCGCCGGACGGAAAAGGGGTGAGTGACTTCGCGCGGGCTGCCGGGCAGTGTGATGGATCCCGGAGACCGCGCACGGTGCTCTATCGAATCAGGCGGATACGAAAAATATGAACATGACAAGCATGGCAGGTCAGGGCGTCGGGTCGATCGATCCGGTGCCGGCCGTCAGCGTCAGCGATCCGGCGGCGCATGCTTCAGATCCGGGGACAGCATGGCGCCTTTCGCCGCCTGAATGAAAGATGACGGGCCGCCCGCGGTGCGGGCCGGCGTCCGTTCGTCCAGCGTCCGAGCGACGCTTTTCCAATGAGACTCGAAGTCGCCCCTCGGTGGGTGCGACGGTGTGCGCGCGTGCGGATTCGCGACGCGTCGTGCGCCGTGTCGCCGCCGGGCAGGCGATGTCGACTTCCGTGAATCGATAACCGGATTTTCGCCGTCGCGCATCGTGCCGAACGGGCATGCGCGGCGATCTGTCGTGCACTCGCGATGTAGGGCGAGCGTGTCGGGCAACGTTGTTCGTGGTTTTGATTAGTTATGCGAAGTGAGAGGCGAGACGTCGCGAGACAGGCAAAAGCGCAGAGGGTCCGCGCTGCGCCTGACGCCGCGTTCGCTGTTGCGTCATCCAGCACATGAGAACCGAGGGAATACAAGATGAACAAGTCGTTCAAGTCGATCTGGAACGAAGCATTGGGGGCCTGGGTTGCGGCTTCGGAACTTGATCACGCGCGCGGCAAGCGTGTCGCGTCGTCGCTCGACGCGTCGGCGCATGCCGCGAGCGCGGGCGGTTCGACGCATGCGAGTATGCCTACGCCGCGACGGCTCGCCATGCTGATGGCGTCCGCGTATCTCGCGTTGTTCCATGTGGGCGCCCATGCGCAGTACGCGCCGGATGGCGGTACCGCGAACGGCGGCGTGACATCGATCTCGATCGGCGTCGGTTCGACTGCCGCGCAGCAGAATTCCACCGCCCTGGGCAACCTGTCGACGGCGCAAGGCGTGTCGGCCACGGCGCTGGGCCCGGGCGCGCATGCGATGGCGGATGCTTCGACGGCCGTCGGCATCAACGCGCAGGCGACCGGCGTCAACAGTTCGGCGCTCGGCGTGCAGGCGATCGGTTCCGGTGACTACTCGGTCGCCATCGGCAACCTGTCGAGCGCGACTCAAAGCGGCACGGTCGCGATGGGCAGCGGCGCGGCGGCGACCGGTGTGTCCGCCATCGGGTTGGGCAACAACGCGCTGGCGTCCGGTCAGTACGCGGCGGCGGTGGGGCTCGGTGCCAGTGCGGCGGGTGCGCAGAGCGTCTCGCTCGGCTATGCGTCGCATGCCACGAACACGGGCTCCGTCGCGCTCGGCAACCAGTCGACCAGTACGGGCGCGGCAGGCGTGGCCGTTGGCAGCGGGGCGCTGACGACCGGTAATTCCGGCGTCGCGATGGGCGTCAACAGCGGCGCGAAGGGCACCTCGTCGATCGCGATCGGCTGGGGCGGCACCGCCGGTGTGCCCGGCTCGGGCACGCAGTCGCTCGGCACGAGTTCGATCGCAATGGGCTCGAACACGTCGGCCGGCGCGGACAATGCGCTGGCATTCGGCCTGAACGCCAACGCGTCCGGCGTCAGTTCGATCGCGATGGGCGTGCAGTCGACCGCGACGCAGCAGTTCGCGACCGCGCTCGGCAATCTGTCGCTGGCGACCGGCGTTTCGTCCAGCGCGCTGGGCCCCGGCGCGACGGCGTCGGCCACGAATGCGACGGCGGTCGGCATCAACAGCGTCGCGGCGGCCGGGTCGACCGTCGCGATCGGCGATTCGAACTCGGTCGCCGCCACCGCGGGGGCGGGCTCGATCGCTGGCGGCAACAACTCGAAGGTGCTGGGCGGCATCGGTGCCGTCGCGCTCGGCCTGGGCCAGACGGTGAGCGGCAACGGCGCGGTCGCGATCGGCGATCCGAGCAGCGCGATCGGCACCGGCGCGGTCACGATGGGCTCGAACAACACCGCGAACGGTGACGGCGCGGTGGCGATCGGCAATACGAACAACGCGCAGGGCACGGGTTCGCTCGCGCTCGGCAATACGTCGACGGCAGCGGCGGCGGGGGCGGTCGCGTTCGGTGCGTCGGCCGTGGCCAACAACGCAAACGATGTCGCGCTCGGCTCGGGATCGACGACGGCCGCGCCGAACCCGACGGCCAGCGCGGTCATCGGCGGCGTCACGTACACCTTCAACGGCGTCAACCCGACCAGCGTCGTCAGCGTCGGCAAACCGGGCAGCGAGCGCCAGATCACCAACGTCGCGGCCGGGCGGATCAGTTCGGCGAGCACGGACGCGATCAACGGCTCGCAGCTTGCCGCGACGAACACGGCGCTCGATTCGCTGTCGACGTCGACGGCGTCGAGCATCACGTCGTTGTCCACGTCCACGTCGACCGGCATCAGTTCGCTGTCCACCGGCCTGAGCTCGACCAACAGCACGATCACGTCGCTGTCCACGTCGACGTCGACCGTCGTCGGCTCGCTGTCGACCGGCCTGAGTTCGACCAATAGCACGATCACGTCGCTGTCGACGTCGACGTCGACCGTCGTCGGCTCGCTGTCCACCGGCTTGAGCTCGACCAACAGCACGATCACGTCGCTGTCCACGTCGACCTCGACTGTCGTCGGCTCGCTGTCCACCGGCTTGAGCTCGACCAACAGCAACCTGACTTCGCTGTCCACCGCCACGTCGACCGGCATCGGTTCGCTGTCGACCAGCCTGAGCTCGATCACGAACAACAACACGAACCTCGGCAACAGCACGGCCGGCGCGATCGGCGGCGGCGCCACCTACGATCCGGCCACCGGCACCATCTCCGCGCCGTCGTACGTGACGTACAACAGCGACGGCTCCACCACGATCAACAACAACGTCGGCTCGGCGATCGACAACATCAACGCGAACGGCATCAAGTACTTCCACGCGAACTCCACCGCGCCGGACAGCCAGGCGCGCGGCCTGGACAGTGTCGCGATCGGCCCGAGCGCGATCTCGCGCGTGGACGGCAGCATCGCGCTCGGCTCCGGTTCGGTGGCCGACCGCGCGACGGCGCCCGCCTCCGGCATCATCCGCAACGGCAGTGCGTCGATCCCGTTCGACACGACCGACCAGACGCTGCTCGGCGCGGTATCGGTCGGCGATGCGACGAACCGGACGTACCGCCAGATCACCAACGTCGCCGACGGCACCGGCCAGCAGGACGCGGTGACGGTGCGTCAGCTGACCGGCGCGCTGCAGTCGTTCGCGGTCACGGGCCAGAAATATTTCCACGCGAATTCGACGGCCGGCGATTCGCTCGCCGTCGGCGCGGAATCGGTCGCGGTCGGGCCGACGACGGTCGTCAACGGCGACAACGGCGTGGGCATCGGCAACGGCGCGATCGTCGACCAGACTGCGCCGGGCGGCATCGCGATCGGGCAGGCGGCGAGTGCCGCGCAGGCCGATGCGATCGCGCTGGGCAGCGGTGCGACGGCGACCGGCGCGCAGTCGGTCGCACAAGGCGCCAACGCGGTGGCGGTCAGCGTGGGCAGCGTCGCGCTCGGCTCGGGGGCGCGCGGCAGCGCGACCGATGCGCTTGCGCTCGGCGCAGGGGCCTCGGCGACGTTCGCGAACAGCGTCGCGCTCGGCGCCGGTTCGCTGACCACCGTCGGCGCGCTGACGAACTACGTCGCGTACGGGCTGAGCAGCCCGCAGTCGTCGGCCGGCGAAGTGAACGTCGGCAACCGGCAGATCACCGGGCTGGCCGCCGGCAAGAACGGCACGGACGCGGTGAACGTGTCGCAGCTCGATTCGGTCGCGAACCAGCTGACGACGTTGATCGACCAGCGCACGACCAACCTCGGCGGGCAGTACACGACGAACCCGCCCGGCGGCAACGTGCCGCCGGGGGCGAGCGGTTCGAATTCGTCGGCGGGCGGATCGGGGGCGGTCGCGTCGGGCTCGAACAGCACGGCGGTCGGCAACAGCTCGACGGCGTCCGGCAACGGCTCGACCGCGATCGGCGTGGGCGCGACCGCAGCGGGCAACAACTCGACCGCGATCGGCGCGGGCAGCAACGACGGCGGCCGCTCGAACGTGGTCGCGGTCGGCTCGGCGGATTCGGCGCGGCAGGTCGTGAACGTCGCGGCCGGCACGCAGGGCACCGACGCGGTGAACGTGAACCAGCTGAATGCGGTATCGAACCAGTTCACGCAGTCCCTGAACACGGTCAACAACCAGCTCACGCAGATGCAGCAGCAGATCCAGCAGACCGATTCGATGGCCCGCGAGGGGATCGCCGCGACCGCCGCGATGGCGTCGATCCCGCACATGGACCGCGATTCGAACTTCGCGATGGGGGTCGGCACGGCGACGTTCCAGGGGCAGAAGGCGATGGCGGTCGGCGTGCAGGCGCGCGTCACGGAGAACCTGAAGGCGACGCTGAACGGCGGTTTCGCCGGCAGCCAGCGCGTGGTCGGCGCGGGCGTGCTGTATCAGTGGAAGTGATCGCGCGCAGCGGTTCGTTCCGGCACGCGTTGCCGGATCGGGCCGCGCCGAACGCAAACGCAAATGCATGCGCGTGCGGTCGCGTCATCGCGCCGCGCACGCTGCGCCCATCGCATTCTCGGAGTAATCAAGTGAAAAACATCCATCTTGCCCTGCTGACGTCCGTCGTTGCCCTCGCGGGTTGTTCGAGTGCGTCGGGGCCGACGTACAACGCGTACGAACTGCAGTCGCGAAGCGGCATCCGGACGTTCCAGGTCGACTGTCACGGCATCCTGTCGACCGCGAAGACCTGCATGAAGGTCGCGACGCGCATGTGCGGCAACGAGCCCGTGCGTCTGGTCGACACCACCACGCCGTACCGCGACGGCGCCGATCCGCATTCGATCGTGTTCCAGTGCGGTGCGGCGCCCGCGCCGGCCGCCGCGGTCGTTGCGCCGGCGCCCGTGTCGGCCGAGAAGGTGAGCCTGACCGGCGATGCGTATTTCGCGACCGACTCGGCCGTGCTGACGCCCGCGGCCACCGCCGCGCTCGACACGCTGCTGAACCGGCAGGGCGACCGGCATTTCTCGCGCGTGGAAGTGGACGGCTATACCGACGCGACCGGTTCGGACGCGCACAACCAGGCGCTGTCGAAGCGCCGGGCGGATGCGGTCGCGGGGTATCTGCGCGAGCACGGGCTGAAAGCGGATGCGTTCGCCGCAACCGGTCACGGCGAAGCCAATCCGGCGGCGTCGAACGATACCGCGGAGGGGCGCGCGCGCAATCGTCGCGTGGAGATTTCGCTGCGGAAGTGAGAGGTTGTCAGCGAATGGCTGCGGGCGTGGCCGTCGAAACCGGACGGCTCGCTTGCGGCAGGCGACGTCCGGAGACGCAGGCGGGTGAGTCCCGACGCTCTCCAGTTCAGCGACACGTGTTTTCCCCATGGGAAATGAGTGGTATGAACAGCTCGCGGCTCCCCGACAAACTGGCCGAGCCGCTGAATGACCGACCCAGGCCGCTGTTCGCCTGTCGAGCCCATACGTTTGATCCGCCGCAAGCGCGCACCCATCGCGGCTCGCATGTTCGCAATGGACGAGTACACTGAGGATGCCGTAGAAACAGGAGAATGCGATGATCGACGCTGGCCCCCAAAGCACCTTCCGAGGGCTGCCGCTGACCGTGGAGCAAGACGCGGAAGTGAGGCACTACATCAAGGATCGGACCCGGCGTGGGCTGCCATGGGACACGTCGGAGTTGAGCGCGATGCTCGAGGACATGCTGCATCCCCCAGGCGACGGCGACAGCGATGTCGCCTCCGACGCAGACGAAACCATCGCGGCGGCCGAGCGCGCAACGGCGTCGGTTGACGAAGCGATGGACCCGATCGAGGCGAATGAGGAGTGGAATGCGGCCATGGAGTCGGAGGGCATGAAAGGCCCCAGACGATAGATAAATCGGAGCAACGACGCTCCGGTTCCCGGCAGCGCCGCATACGAGGCGTGCGCGCCGGATGCCGGGCGTTTCAGGAAAGGCGCGTGCGCCGTACACGGTGGGACTGTTGATGCGCAGGGCGACTCCATCGCGAGAATCACGACACGCAATTCGTCCGTTCGCAGGGAATTTCGTACGCAGCCGATCGCGCCACCGATGTCACATGGCGCCAGCGGAGCCGCCAGCCGCATCACGTCGCCGAGCGCCCGGAAGCGGGCGCCATGTCAGTGCCTGAGCACGCAGACGGCGACGATTTCGTATCCGGGATCGGCATGCGCGTGCGCTGCCTTTTCCGCTTCTTCGTACGAAAGAAACGACGTGGCATCTTCAACCGCCGGTGCCATGCCGATATCGCCATCCTCGGCGGTACACAGGAATTGCTCGCCAGTCTTCACGACGTAGACGGACAACATGATTCCCTCCATCGTTTGCAGGGGGAAGTTCCAGTCTAGCAGGCCGGAAACGGGGCGCGGGCGGTTTGGAGCGGCCTTTCCGTGAGGTCGTTGCCGAAAGGGCGGCCGCGTCGAATGTCCGTGCGTCAATCCGGCCGGCGCATCCGGATTCACCGAGGCTTGATCCGACGGGCAACCGGCGCCGCCGGCCGGAGGTGATCGATGGCCGTCACGCTGGAACTGCGTCACGATTCGGCCTCCCGTGAAGGGTCGAATCCGGCCTTCGATCGCTCGGCCCCCGACGCGAGCGGAAAGCCGTGCACAATACCCGCATGCAAACCCCAGACCTTGAACAACTCGTCACCGTCACCATGCCCTTTGGAAAATACAAGGGACGGCCGATTGCCGACCTGCCCGGGCCTTACCTGAATTGGCTGGCCCGCGAAGGGTTCCCGCACGGCGAAATCGGCCGGCAGCTTGCGTTGATGCACGAAATCGATCACAACGGCTTGCGGCACCTGTTGGAGCCGTTGCGCAAACGCGGATAGCACCCCTCTCAATCAGCGGCGCATGCCCTGGCATGTCACGCGGGCGCATCGCGCATGCATTGCCGCCGTATGGCCCGCGCGCACCTGGCGCGCCGCCGATGCTGACATAGAATGGAAAGTGCGATTGATTGCAAAAAGGGGTGTCAACATGAGACGCCTTTATTTCCTCGTACCCGATACGCTGATGGCGAAGGCGATCGTCGATGACTTGCTGCGCGCGCGCATCATCTGGCGCCACATCCACGTCCTCGCGAATCACAGCGTCACACTCGATCAGTTGCCCGAAGCATCGTTGCTGCAAAGCAGCGATGTCGTGCATGCGCTCGAGCGCGGCGTCGCGCTCGGCGGTGCGGCCGGTGCGCTGATCGGCCTCGTCGCGCTGGTATTTCCGCCGGCGGAGCTCGTGATCGCGGGCGGCGCCGTCGTCGGGTTGACGTTGGCAGGAGCGGGTTTCGGGGCGTGGACCGCCGCGATGATCGGCATCTCCGAGCCGAATGCGCGACTCCAGCGATTTCGCGACGCCATTCAGGAAGGCCAGATCCTGATCATGGCCGACGTGCCGGCATCGCGAGAGCAGGAAATCGAAGAGATGGTCGCGCGGCATTTTCCGAACGCGGACCTGGAAGGCGCCGAGCCGACGACACCGATCTTTCCCTGACGCGCGACAGCAGGCCGGCCCGCCCGACACGCGGGTGCATCGACGCGTCGCGTCGAACGCACGGCCGCCACCGCGGGCCGCGCGCGCAGCGGGCCGTTCGCACGTTGCGCCGGCAACGCTGCCCGCCATGCCGAATCGCGCAAGGGACGCCGGCCCGATGCGCGTGACGCCGTCGGAACCGAAGCGTCGACGTCGAATCGTCGACAAGGAGGTCGTATGGAACTGCACATTCGATCGCACCATTGGGCGCGTCGTACGCCCGACTGGGTCGCCGCTGCCGTGGCGGGTCTCGCGGGTGGTGCGCTGGTGATCGCGCTGGAATTCGTCTGGTCGACGCTCGTGCTCGGCGCAAGCCCCTGGCAACCGACACACAAGATCGCGGCGATGGTGATGGGCCGCAGCGCGCTCAGCCAGATGACGCAATTCAACCTTGAAATCGTGGCGATGGCGCTGCTGCTGCACTACGTGCTCGGCGCGATCATGGGGATGATGCTCGCGGCGGTCATGGCGCCGTTCCGCCTCGATTCGAGCGTGGGCATGGAAGCCGCCATCGGGCTGGCGTTCGGGATCGTCGCGTATGGGTGGAACTTCTACGTCATGACGGCCGTGTTCCCGTGGTTCGTCTCCGAGCGGGGGGCCGGGCCGTTGCTGGCCAACCTGTTGTTCGGCGTGGTTGCGGCCATCACCTACGGCAGGCTGGAACGATTGCGCAAGCGGAACGTGGACGACTGACGCATCGCGTTTCCCGCCGCGCCGACCTTGTACACGCGGCGCCCGCGGGAGACGCGGAACCCGGTGTCGGCGGCTCCGGAGAGCGACACGCAGCGAGGTGGCCCATGACCCTTGCGATTGCCCTGGTCCTGATCGTCATCCTGGCGGTGGGGTTTCACTTTGCCAGTCCGTGGTGGATCACGCCCATCGCGTCGAACTGGGTGCGCATGGACGACATGCTGACGATCACGCTCGTCATCACCGGCGCATTCTTCGTCGCAATCAACCTGTTCATCGTGGTCGCGCTCGTGCGCTATCGCCACCGCAGCGGGCATCGCGCGGCCTACGAGCCGCACAACCGGCCGCTGGAATGGTGGCTGATCGGCCTGACCGCCGTCGGCGTGGCGGCGTTGCTGGCGCCGGGCCTGTTCGTCTACGCCGACTACATCCGGCCGCCGCGCAACGTGCTGCAGATGGAAGTGCTCGGCCAGCAATGGCAATGGCGCTTCCGCTTCGCCGGCCCCGGCGGGAAGCTGGGCACGACCGACGTGCGCTACATCAGCAACGACAACCCGTTCGGCATGAACCCCGCCGACCCCAACGGCCGCGACAACTACCTGATCGAGACACCCGAGGTGCACCTGCCGCTCAACCGGCCGGTGCAGGTCCTGACACGGTCGCGCGACGTGCTGCACGACTTCTACGTCCCGCCGTTCCGGGCGCGCATGAACATGGTGCCGGGCATGGTGACGACCTTCTGGTTCACGCCGACCAAGGCTGGGCGTTACGACATCCTGTGCGCGCAACTTTGCGGGATCGGGCATTCGACCATGCGCGGCGTGGTGGTGGTGGAAGACGAAGCCGCGTTCTCGCGCTGGCTGGCGCAGCAGACCACGTTCGCCCAACGGCAGCAGGCCCGCGTGCAGGCCGCCCCCGCCGCGGCCGGCGGCAGCGCGCAGGCGCTTGCCGACCTGGGCAAGACGCTCGCGGCCGCCAAGGGCTGCGTCGCCTGTCATACCGTGGACGGCACGCCGCGCGTCGGCCCGACGTGGAAGGGCCTGTACGGCAAGACCGAAACGATGGCCGACGGCAGCACCGCGAAGGTGGACGAAGCCTACCTGCGCGCGTTTATCCGCGATCCGACCGCCCGGGTCGTGAAGGGCTTCTCGCCGATCATGCCGCGCTTCGACCTGAGCGAGCAGGAACTGACCGCGCTGGTGGCCTATATCAAGGCGCAAGGCGGGCCGGCCCCCGCAAGCAGCGCAGCCCAACCCTGACGGAGCGGATGCCATGCCCCACGCGCACCTCGACCATGTCCCGCACAGCTTCTGGACCCGCTATGTGTGGAGCCAGGACCACAAGGTCATCGCCGTGCAGTACGCGCTGACGGCCATCGCCATCGGCCTGGTGGGCCTCGTGCTGTCGGACCTGATGCGGCTGCAGCTCGGCTTTCCGGGCAAGTTCGCTTTCATCGACGCGAACCACTACTACCAGTTCGTCACCATGCACGGGATGATCATGGTGATCTACCTGCTGACGGCATTGTTTCTCGGCGGCTTCGGCAACTATCTGATCCCGCTGATGCTGGGCGCGCGCGACATGGTGTTCCCGTTTCTCAACATGCTGAGCTACTGGGTTTACCTGCTGGCCGTGCTGGTGCTGGCGGCGAGCTTCTTCGTGCCGGGCGGGCCGACCGGCGCGGGCTGGACGCTGTATCCGCCGCAGGCCATCCTGCCGGGCACGCCGGGCGTCGAATGGGGCATCGTGCTGATGCTCGTGTCGCTGGCGATCTTCATCGTCGCGGCCACGATGGGCGGCCTGAACTACGTGACCACCACGCTGCAGGCGCGCACGCGCGGCATGACGCTGATGCGCATGCCGCTCACGGTGTGGGGCATCTTCATCGCGACCATCATGGCGCTGCTGGCGTTTCCGGCGCTGTTCGTGTCGGCGGTCATGATGCTGCTCGACAGGACGCTCGGCACCAGTTTCTTCATCCCGGCCGTGGTGTCGATGGGGCAGACGCTCAAGCATGCCGGCGGCAGCCCGCTGCTGTTCCAGCACCTGTTCTGGTTCTTCGGGCATCCGGAGGTCTACATCGTCGCGCTGCCGGCCTTCGGCATCGCGTCGGACCTGATCAGCACGCACGCGCGCAAGAGCATCTTCGGCTACCGGATGATGGTGTGGGCGATCGTCGTCATCGGCGCGCTGAGCTTCGTGGTCTGGGCGCACCACATGTTCGTCGCCGGCATGAATCCGTACTTCGGCTTCTTTTTCGCGACGACCACGCTCGTCATCGCCGTCCCGACCGCCCTCAAGGTCTACAACTGGGTGCTGACGCTGTGGCGCGGCGATATCCACCTGACCGTGCCGATGCTGTTCGCCATCGGCTTCGTCAGCACCTTCGTGCTGGGCGGGCTGACCGGGCTCTACCTCGGCAACGTGAGCGTCGACATCCCGCTGTCGAACACGTACTTCGTGGTCGCGCATTTCCACATGGTGATGGCCGTGTCGCCGATCCTGGTGGTGTTCGGCGGCATTTACCACTGGTACCCGAAGGTGACGGGCCGCATGCTCGACGACAGACTCGGGCGCGCGCATTTCTGGATCACCTTCGTCGGCACCTATGCGATCTACTTCCCGATGCACTATCTCGGCATCCTTGGCATGCCGCGGCGGTATTACGCGTATCAGGGCTACAGCTTCATTCCGCATTCGGCACAGACGCTCAACACGTTCATCACCGTCGTCGCACTGATCGTCGCGGCGGCGCAGTTGCTGTTCCTGTTCAATCTCGCGTGGAGCCTCGTGCACGGCCGGCGTGCCGACGGCAACCCGTGGCGGGCCACCACACTCGAATGGCAGACGCCGCAGACGCCGCCCGTGCACGGCAACTGGGGCGCGGCGCTGCCGGTCGTCTATCGCTGGGCATACGAATACAGTCCGCCGGGACAAGGGGCAGACTTCGTGCCGCAAAACCAGCCGCCCGCGACGGCGCCTGAACCGGTCCATCCGACGCTTCACCCCGGCGAGGCCCGCGAATGACCACGCTGCCGCGCCCCTTCGTTCCCGACGCGCCGCCCGGCTTGCCGCACGCGGGCCGCATCGGTCTGATCGTGTTCATGGCGGTCGCCACGACGTTGTTTTCGCTGCTGCTGCTCGCCTATGCGATGCGCATGCGCGAACCCGACTGGCAGCCGATCCCGCATCCGGCGCTGCTGTGGTGGAACACCGGCGCGTTGGTGCTCGCAAGCGTCGCGATGCAGCGTGCCCGGCAACCGGCCGTGCACCGCATGGCGTGGCTGGTGGGCGGCGGCGTGCTGGCGGCCGTGTTCGTGATCGGGCAACTGACCGCCTGGCACATGCTGGCGGCGGCCGGGCAGACCGTCACCGTCAATCCGTCCAACAGCTTCCTTTACCTGCTCACGGGCCTGCACGGGTTGCATGTGCTGGGCGGGCTCGTGGCGTGGGCCGTGACGATCGCGCAGCTCCGGCGCGCGGACCCGTTCCGGGCCCGGCGCGCCATCGCGCTGTGCGCGCTTTACTGGCATTTCCTGCTTGCGGTCTGGCTCGTGCTGCTGGCGGCGATGTGGTGGCTTACACCCGGGATCGTCGCCGCGATCTGCGGGCCGCTGTATGGAGCCGCGCCATGACCTCGCCCACGGTGCACACCGAATCCGCCGCCGAATCGCCGGCGGCCCCGCCCGCCGACGCCCGGCCCGACGGCTGGCGCGGCATCGTCACCGACTGGTCGGCCGACCGCGAAGCCTTCAAGGTGCCGTGGGGCAAGGCGATGATGTGGATCTTCCTGCTGTCGGACACGTTCGTCTTCAGCAGCTTCCTGATCGGCTACATGTCGGTGCGCATGTCGACCACCGCGCCGTGGCCCGACACGTCCAAGGTGTTCGGGCTCACGGTGGGCGGCCTGGATGTGCCGTTGCTGCTGATTGCCATCATGACGTTCATCCTGATCACCAGCAGCGGCACCATGGCGATGGCGGTCAACTTCGGCTACCGGCGCAACGCCCGGCGCGCCGGCGCGTTGCTGCTCGCGACCGCGCTGCTGGGCGCGAGCTTCGTGTCGATGCAGGCCCTCGAATGGACCAAGCTGATCGTCCACGAAGGTATCCGGCCCTGGGGCAACCCGCTGGGCGCGGCGCAGTTTGGCGCGTGCTTCTTCACGATCACCGGCTTCCACGGCTTTCACGTGACCTGCGGCGTGATCTACCTGCTGCTGATCGCACGCAAGATCCGGCAGCCGGGTTTCGCCGAACACGGCAACTTCCAGATCGTCGAAATCGCCGGCCTGTACTGGCACTTCGTCGACCTGGTGTGGGTGTTCATCTTCGCGCTGTTCTATTTGTGGTGAGGCAGGCCATGGAGCACACCGATCCCGCCGATCGACCCGACGCCGCACACGGCCAGCAGCATCCGATCGGCCTCTACCTGAAGATCTGGGGCCTGCTGTTCGTGCTGAGCACGTTGTCGTACCTGGTCGACTACTTCAACGTGCAGGGCCTGCCGCGCTGGGTGCTGATCGTCGTGCTGATGATCGCGAAGGCCGGGCTGATCGTGTCGATCTTCATGCACATGATGTGGGAGCGGCTGGCGCTCGTGTACGCGATCCTGATCCCGCCGTTGTGCCTGCTGGTGCTCATGGTGCTGATGGCGGCGGAAGCGCATCACACGTTCGGGATGCGGGCGCTGTTCTTCCACTGATTCCTTCGACGGCTGCTTCACGGACGACGAACGCTTCGCGGACATCCGTTCACGCAAACATGGAGGAGGACGCCATGAAGTTTTCACGCCGACGTTTTATCGCAACCACCACCGTTCTGGCATCCGCACTGGCCTTGGGACGCCGCGCGGCGGCGGCGGATGCCGGTGCCGGTGCCGTGAAGGAGTCCGATGCAAATGCCCGGACGCTCGGCTACAAGACGGATGCCAGCCGGGTCGACCATGCGAAGTTCCCGAAACTCCAGGCGGGCGAGACTTGCTCGAACTGCCAGTTCTTCCAGGGCAAGGCCGGCGCCGGGATGGGGCCGTGCGCCATTTTCGGCGGCAAGCAGGTCAATGCTAAAGGCTGGTGCAGCGCCTATTCGAAAAAGGCGTAGCACGGCAGGGACGGCGTGGCGGCCGTGCGGCTGAATCGTCGTGGTCGACGGGGGCGCCGGCGAACATCGTCCCGTCGACGACGATGCCGAGCGACGTGCTGGCCCGCCGGTGCGTCGCCATGCGATCGCTGCGGCCGGCCGAGCCCGTACCCATGTCGCACGTCAGGCGTCGATCATCGGCGACGAAGCGGGCTCGCGTGATCGCGGGTCGCGCGCGCGACGACGCCGGCAGTCCCGCTTCGATCGGCCGTCAAACCGCCTGATCCTGCACGCTCGCCGCGTCCTTCCTGCGCGCCGCCGCATTCGTGGGCATTACCACCGCCGTGCCTTCCACGACGACGAGGCCGTCGACTTCGCAACGGGTTTCCAGCACGACCCGACGCCGGCTCGCGAGAATCTCCTTGACCGTCACCGTCGCGAGAACCGTTTCGCCCAGCTTGACCGGGCGGCGGAATTGCAGATCCTGCGACAGGTAGATCGAGCCGGGCCCCGGCAGATGCGTCGCGATCGCCGCCGATATCACGGAGGCGGACAACATGCCGTGCGCGATGCGGCCGCCGAAAAACGTTCGCTGCGCATAGGCCTCGTCGAGATGCACGGGGTTCCGGTCGCCGGTCGCGTTCGCGAACAGCTGCACGTCGTGCTCGGAAAGGGTCTTCGAAAAGCACGCGTTCATGCCGGGCATGAGATCCTCGAGATCGTATCCGCCTTCATCGTTCATCGTCGTTTCCTGTGTCGTTCGTGCCGAATGGTATGGGGGAGGCGGAGCGCCTTCGTCTTCAGGCCAGCACGTTGCCGTGCTCGCGCGCCGCGTGCCGATCCGCCGAGGCGAACGACTGGTGCGCCACGGCGAGCGCCCATTGCACGGCCAGCACGCCGGCATGCGGCAGTGCGCCGACGATGGTCTCGACGATCTCGTGCCGCGATGCGCCCGACCGGCGTGCGTCGCCGATGTGCGTGGTAAGCGAGTGGGCATCGGCATTGCGCGCGAGGCAGGTCAGGCACGCGATTGACGTGAGGTGGCGCGCTTTCGCATGCTCGACCGGCTCGTCGCCCGATGCCGCACTGGCCAGCCGGTCGACGCCACGCGCGATGGCAGACGACATGTCCGCGAAGCCGCCTACCGCTGGCGGCGGACACAGGTCGCGTTGCAGCGCATGCTGCTCGGCCGGCGCGTTCGCCTGGATCTCCGCCGAGCCGTCCTGCGCGCCGTTGAGCGCACCGAACGCATCGAACACGTCGAGCACGATGCGGGACACGGGCAGGATGAGCGGCCAGCCGATATAGCCGGTCAGTTGAATCAATACCTCCGTCAGCTCGCTGCGCGTCCAGCCAGCGTGCAAACAGGCGTTCACATGGACGCGAACCGCGTCGTGCCGGTTTTCGCACGCGATGACGATCGCGAGCGCGGTGAGGCGGCGCTCCTTCGGCGTCAGCGCATTGAATGGCCGTGGCCGGCGTTGCAACAGCGTGGCGATCGCCGCTTCGGAATCCTTGAAAAGATCGACGTCGAGGCCGATATCGATGTCACGCTCGCGCAACAACGCTACGATGTGGCGCATCGCGGCCATGGCTACCGGCACGCCTGCGTAATGGAGCGTCTCGAACGCCGCGTCGAACACCGCATGCGGCGCCCAGCCGGTATTCAGCATGCCGCCCGCGTGGTATTTCAGGGCACCATCCGTATTGCCCATCGTCGCGAGCACCGCGACCGTGACGAGTTCCCGATGCTTCAGCGAGAGGTTGGGGCGCGCGATGATGTCGGCATAAGCGCCCTCGATGAGCAATCGCTTGAAATCGGGGTCGAGACGCTCGAGCGCCGCGCTCAGGTCGACGAAGCCTTCGTCGCCGATCGCGTGAATGACGGACATGCCGAGTTCATGCCGGGTGATCGTATTCGCGCGCATAGGAGGCCGATGAATTGAAGGTGAAGTGTCGTGACGTCAGCGATGATATTCGTCCGTCCGACAATCAAATTTGAACTTTTTTCACTTTTCATCGGCGCAGGGTTTTCGCCGTCTAGAATCCATCCCGTCAAGAACCGACGATTCATTTGCGATTCGATCTGAAAAAGATTGGGGTGGTGATGACGGGGCCTGCATATCAACGCGACTGGAGAATACGATGCTGAAGCTTCATCAAAAGGTTGCCCTCGTGACCGGGGGAAGTTCGGGTATCGGCCGTACCACGGCATTGCTGTTCGCCGGCGAAGGCGCGCGGGTCGCGATCGCGTCGCGCCGCATCGACGAAGGTCTGGCCGTCGTCGAAGAGATCCGCCGCGCGGGCGGCGAGGCGCTGTTCGTGAAGACCGACGTGTCCAGCGCGGAGGATTGCGCGCACATGGTCGCGCAGACCGTACGTGAATTCGGCCGGCTCGATATCGCGTTCAATAACGCTGGCGTGGAGGCATTCGGCAAAGCCGTGGCCGATACCGACGAGGCGAGCTGGGATTACGTGATGGATATCAATCTGAAAGGGATGTTCCTTTCGATGAAATACGAAATTCCGGAAATGCTGAAAGCGGGCGGCGGCGCGATCGTCAATATGTCGTCCACGTATGGCCTCGTGGCATCGGCATTCGGTGGTTGCAGTTATCACGCGTCGAAGGCCGGCATCCTCGGGCTGACGAAAGCGGCCGCGCTCGAATATGCGAAGCAGAATATCCGTGTCAACGCGATCTGCCCGGCGTTCGTGGCGACGGCGATGGTGGAGAAGTTTCTCGATGAAACCGGCATGACCGACCAGATCAAGGCGTTTCATCCGGTCGGCCGGCTGGGGACCGAACAGGAAATCGCGGAGGCGGTCACGTTCCTCGCGAGCGACGCGTCCTCGTTCATGACCGGCACCGCGCTGTCGGTGGACGGCGGGATGGCCGCGACGTGATGCGCACGACCGCGTCACGGGCGGCCTAGCGCGAGTACAACGCTTATCGGATCAACTCTTTCATGAATATTGTTATGGATACCAAAACGATAGATCTGGTTGTCGAAACGAGAAGGAACGCGCCGGAACTGTTCGACATCGGCAGCGCGATTCCGCTGGGCGTCGTGCCGAAGAAAATGCACGCGTGGACGATTCGCCGTGAGAACCACGGGGAGCCGCAGCACGCATTCACGAACGAAATCGTCGACGTGCCGTCGCTCGGCCCGAACGACGTGCTGGTGCTCGTGATGGCGGCCGGCGTCAACTACAACGGCGTGTGGGCGGCGCTCGGCCAGCCGTTCTCGGTGCTGGACCTGCATGACGATCCGTATCACATCACGGGCTCGGATGCGGCGGGCATCGTATGGGCCGTCGGGTCGAACGTGAAGAAGTGGAAGGTCGGCGACGAGGTGGTCGCGCACTGCTCCCAGGTCGATGGCGACGACGAGGAATGCAACGGCGGCGATCCGATGCTGTCCCCGTCGCAACGCATCTGGGGTTACGAAACCTCGCATGGTTCGTTCGCGCAGTTCGCGCGCGTGCAGTCGACGCAGCTGATGCCGCGCCCGAAACACCTCACGTGGGCCGCCAGCGCCTGCTATACGCTCACGCTCGCGACTGCATACCGGATGCTGTTCGGTCACAAGCCGCACGTGCTTTCCGCGGGGCAATCGGTGCTCGTGTGGGGCGCGGCGGGCGGGCTCGGAACGATGGCGATCCAGCTCGCGGCGCTGGCAGGTGCACGCCCCGTCGCCGTGGTCTCCGATGCGTCGAAGGCCGAGTTCGTCAAGCGGCTCGGCGCGGTGGGCGTGATCAACCGTTCGGATTTTTCGTGCTGGGGCGCGCCGCCGCCCGTCGATGCCAAGGCCGAGTACGCGGCCTATGTCGATGAAGTCAAGAAGTTCGGAAAGGCGATCTGGGTTGCACTCGGCGAAAAGCGCGACGTCGACATGGTGTTCGAGCACCCGGGCCGCAATACGTTCGCCCCGTCCTGCTACGTCGTGAAACGTGGCGGCATGGTCGTGTTCTGCGCGGCGACGAGCGGCTACGACCTGACCTGCGATGCGCGCTACGTGTGGATGCGCCAGAAACGCATTCAGGGCAGCCACTTCGCGAACCTCAAGGAAGCGTCGCAGGCCAACCGGCTCGTGATGAGCGGCAAGATCGACCCGTGCCTGTCGGAAGTGTTTCCATGGAGCCGCCTGCCGGACGCGCACGCGAAGATCCGCGAGAACCGGCACCTGCCCGGCAACATGGCCGTGCTCGTCCAGGCGAGCAGCAGCGACGATCTCGCCGCGGCGAACCGCCACTAGGCCGGATGAACCCTTCCCGCCGAGAGGACGGTATGAACCAGTCAAACACGCAAGCGCAACGGGTCGCCATCATCGGCATGTCGTGCCGTTTTCCGGGCGGCGCGTCCTGTGCGTCGAGCTATTGGACGCTGCTGAATTCCGGACGCACGGCGATCCGCGAAACGCCGCGCGAACGCTTCGATGTCGATGCGTTCTATTCGCCGGATAGGGACGAGCCCGGTACCACGTATTCGCGCGTGGCCGGCTATGTCGACGATCCGTTCCGCTTCGACCGTAAGTTGTTCCGCACCTCGGCGGCCGAGGCGATGGAGATGGATCCGCAGCAGCGCTGGATGCTCGAACTCGCATGGGCGGCGCTCGAGAACGCGGGCATCGCGCCGGGCCGGCTGCGCGGCAGGAACGTCGGGGTCTTCATGACGATCGGCGAGGCCGACTATGGCCGGCGCACCGTCTGGTCCGGCGATCCATCGCGCATCACCACCTATTCGAAGCTCGGCAACCTGCGCGCGATGGCCCCCGGGCGCGTCGCGCACATACTGGGCTTGAGCGGGCCCGCGATCTTCGTCGATACGACCTGTTCGTCGTCGCTGGTCGCGATCCATCTCGCCGCGCAGAGCCTGCAGGGCGGCGAATGCGACGTCGCGATCGCCGGCGGCGTGAACCTGATCCTCGGGCCGGAGGAAACGATCGGCATCGCGCGGCTCCAGGCGATGTCCATCTCCGGGCAATGTCGTCCGTTCGACGCGAGCGCCGACGGTTATATTCGCGGCGAAGGCGGCGGCGTGATCGTGATGAAGCGGCATGACGACGCGCTCGCGCATGGCGACCGCATCGATGCGGTGCTGATCGGGTCGGCCGTCAACAGCGACGGAGCGAGCAACGGTCTCACCGCGCCGAACGGCGCGGCCCAGGAAGCCGTCATTCGCCGGGCGATGATGCGGGCGGGCGTTCGGCCGGAAGCGGTTGCGTACGTGGAAGCGCATGGTACGGGCACGGCGCTTGGCGATCCGATCGAGCTTTCCGCGCTGCGTAACGTCTATGCGCGTGCCGTCGCACGCGACAAGCCGATCCTCGTCGGCTCCGTGAAGTCGCAGCTCGGGCATCTGGAGGGCGCCGCGGGCATGGCCGGCTTCATCAAGGCGATGCTGATCCTGCGACACCGGCACGTGCCCGCGCAGGTGAACTTCGAGACGCCGAACCCGCGGTTTCACTGGGAAGGCGCGCAGCTCGCCATTCCGCGCGAAGGCACGCCGCTCGGCGAAGGCGAGAC
Source organism: Burkholderia sp. AcTa6-5 (assembly GCF_017815075.1). Lineage (NCBI taxonomy): Bacteria > Pseudomonadati > Pseudomonadota > Betaproteobacteria > Burkholderiales > Burkholderiaceae > Burkholderia > Burkholderia sp. AcTa6-5. The sequence goes on from NZ_JAGIQE010000013.1 coordinate 203,241, forward strand.
GCTGGTCGGCGTGAGCGGTTTCGGCATCACCGGGACCAACGTCCACCTGATTCTGTCCGCGCCGGCGCTCGTATCGGACGCCGGTGCGCCGATCGAGCGCGAACGCGTATTGACGCTTTCCGGGCGCTCGCCGGACGCGCGGCGGCGTGTCGCGGCGGCATGGCGGGCGTGGCTTGCGGGCACGTCCGTCCCGCTGCGCGATGCGTGTCACACGTCGAACGTCCGGCGCGATCATTTCGATCATCGCGTCGCGCTGGTCGGCACGACGAAAGCGGATTTCATCGACGCGCTCGACGCCTTCCTCGCGGGCGATCCGTCCGGGAACTGGCATGCGGGCGAACCGCCGCGCAAGCCCCGCGTCGCGTTTCTCGTGCCCGGTCAGGGCGCATGGCAGCCGGGCGTCGGCGGGAATCTCTACCACGGCAACGGCCTGTTCCGCAAACACGCGGACGCGTGCCTGCGCCTGCTGGGCGGCGAGACGGCGCGCGACGTGCTCGATGCGATCGTCGGCCGCAGCGCGCAAGCGGTGCGTCATCATCCGGGGCAATTGGCCCACTTCGTCGTGTGCTATGCGCTCGCGCGTACCTGGATGGAACTCGGCGTACAGCCCGACCTGCTGATCGGGCATTCGCTCGGCGAGCACGTGGCCGCCGTGATCGGCGGCGTGATGTCGCTCGCCGACGGCCTCGCCGCCGTGGAGGCACGTGGCCGACTGTTCGACACCGCGACGCCGGCCGGCGCGATGCTCGCGGTGGCTGCCGCGGCCGACGAACTCTCCACGCGCTTCGCGTTCGGGACGGATCTGTTCGTCGCCGGCATCAACGGGCCGGGGCAGACCGTCGTGAGCGGTACGCAGGAAGCGGTGGCGCGCGTGCACGACGCGATGGTCGCGGCGGGCAAACGCGTGTCGCTGCTGAAGACCTACGACACGCCGGGCCATTCGCCGATGCTGCGTTCGATGCGCGAAGCGTTCCGGCGTGCGCTCGAACCGCTGACGTTCGCGCCGCCGTCGATTCCGCTCGTCTCCACCCTCACGGGCGCCGTCGCGACCGATGCGATCGCCGGCGTCGAGCACTGGCTCGATCTCGTCGAACAGCCGGTGCGTTTTCATGACGCGTTGCTCGCGGCCTCGGACGGCAAGACGCTCTTCGTCGAAGTGGGACCCGGCGCGGCGCTGTCGAAGCTCGCGCGCGCTGCCGCGGGCGGCGAATGGCAATGCGCGATCGCGTCGCTCGCGGACGGCCCGGAAGGCGATGAGGAAACCGAAGCGACCGGCTTTGCCCATGGCTGCGCACGTCTTTACGGCGAAGGGCAGAAGATCGCATGGCACAAGCTGTACGGCAATGCGCCGCAGCCGGCCGAAGCGCCGGGTTACGCGTTCGACACCGAGCGTTTCGAGCTGCCGTTCCCCGATCTCGCCGAAGCGGGGCGCGGCCCGGTGCGCCAACGAAGCGGCGTCGCATCGAGCGAGGCGGCCCGGTCGCCGCATTCGAGCGCGGCCGATCGCGCCGACGCGGCACCGGCGGGCGCGGCGCAGATGGTCGCGACGCTGCGCACGATCGCGGCAGCGGTCGCCCCGGATACCGTCGTGCTCGACGACGGGCTTTCGCTCGTCGGCCAGGGGCTCGACTCGCTGGCGCTGACGGAGCTGCGGGTCCGCCTGCATCAACGGCTCGGCAAGATGCCGCCGATCGCCATGCTGGCGCGCGGCGCATCGCTCCAGACGCTGGCGGCGTGGTTCGCCGCGACGGACGGTGACGCGCCTGCTCGCGAAGTCCTCGCGACCGATCCGCGACGACCGGCCGGAGCGGGCGGTGACGTCGGCCTCGTCGTGACGCTGCGCGAGGGGGGCGGGCCGCTCGTGGCGCTCGTGCATCCGGTCGGTGGAAACGTGCTGTGTTATCAGGAACTGGCCGCCTCATGGCCGGGGGATCCGACGGTCGTCGCGATCCGTCATCCGTACGCGGACCAGGGCCATGCGCCCGCGTATCTTTCGATCGCGCAACTGGCGTCGCGCTATCGCGCGGCGCTGCTCGCGACGCACGGCAGGCAGCCCGATCTGCTCGGCGGCTGGTCGTTCGGCGGGATCGTCGCGCACGAAATGGCCGCGCAGTGGGAGTCGGAGGGCGAGAGCGCCCCGCCGTTGATGATCGTCGACAGCCCGCTCCACGACGGCGAATTCGCCACGCGGTTGCGCGCACTGGCCGCTGATCTTGCGCCGGACGACGGCGCGCAGGCAGTCGAGCGATGGCTGGCCGACCCGCGTTTCGATGCAATGCTCGACCAGGACTTCTATCTCGCCGACGTGCGCCGCCGGGCCCAGCCCGCGATGTTCGACCACATCGCGCGGCTGCATGCCGTGAGCGCAGTGGCGCTCGCACGCCATCACCCGCAACAGGTGCAAACGCGCATCGGATACGCGCTCGCTGCACGCGACAAGCGCGGGATGTCGAGCATGCTGGCAGAGCAGCAACTGGGCCGTCTCGGGCGCGGCGGCGTCACGGTCAGCGTGTTCGATGACGACCACAACTCCATCGTGCGTGAACCTTCGGTGCGGCGCCTGGCGCACCTTTTCGGTGGATGCGATACCGATGAGCCGCATGCCGAGCCAGAATCGCTGATGCGCGCGACGCCCGCATAGACGCTCCCTTGCCGTTTTCCCGGTGCGGCGTCGCCGCCGCGCCTTCATCGTTCTCAACCCGACTTCAAGGAATCGATGCCATGAGCGATCACATTCAAGCCGCCACCGTCAACGGGCCGACGGTCACCGCCGCAACCATTCTCGCGTGGATCCAGGAGTGGACCGAAGCGAACAATCTGCAGGTGCCGACCGATCTCGAACAGACCTTCGCCGACGCCGGTTTCGATTCGATGCATTCCGTCGAACTCGCGTTCTTCCTCGAAGAGCGGCTCAACATCAAGATCGACGATACCGTCCTTTACGACTATCCGACCTTCAATGCGCTGGCCGAGCATCTCGTCTCGCTGCAACGGCAGGACACGAGCGCTGCCGCCAGGCCGGGCGAAGATGCGAGCGTCGGAAGCTGGTAACGCCACGGCGCCGGTTCGAGATATCGGGCGGCCGGCGCGTCATCGACTTTGATCGGAGTACAGAAGATGGTGGAAATCAATCGCGCGGGCCACTGGACGTCGCGCGTCGTCGGCTGCGGTTCCGCGTTGCCCGAGCACCGCATGACGAATCATGACATCGCGCTCAGGGTCGACACCACGGACGAGTGGATCACGCAGCGCACCGGCATCAAGGAACGCAGGATCGCGGCGCCCGGCGAGAACACGTCCGATCTCGCGATCGGCGCGGCCCGCGCCGCACTGAGTCACGCCGGGATCGCCGCGACGGACGTCGATCTCATCGTGCTCGCGACCTGCACGCCGGACCGCACGATGCCCGCGACGGCCGTGCGTGTTCAGGAGGCGATCGGCATGCCGCGCGGCGCCGCGTTCGATGTGCAGGCCGTCTGTTCCGGTTTCGTTTTCGCGCTTTCGGTCGCCGACAACATGATCCGGCTCGGCCAGGCGCGCACAGCGCTGGTGATCGGCGCGGAAACGATGTCGCGTATCGTCGACTGGCAGGACCGCAACAGCTGCGTGCTGTTCGGCGACGGTGCGGGCGCGCTGGTGTTGCGCGGTGAACGGCGCGAAGGCGACAAGCCGCGCGGCGTGCTCTCCACGCATCTGCATTCGGACGGGCGGTACTGGGACAAGATTCACACGGACGGCGGGGTGTCGTCGACGCAGAGCGCCGGCAAGATGCATCTGGAGGGCCGCGACGTATTCCTGCATGCGGTGGTCAATCTCGCCGACGCGTCGCAGGAAGCGCTGGAGGCGAATGGCCTGAGCCGGGACGACGTCGACTGGATCGTTCCGCATCAGGCGAACCAGCGCATCGTGCAAACCGTCGGCACGAAGTTGAATCTGCCGATGGAGAAGGTCGTGCTTACCGTCAGCAAACACGGCAACACGTCGGCGGCGTCGATTCCGCTCGCGCTCAGCGAAGCGGTATCCGACGGGCGCATCAAGGAGAACGACCTCGTCCTGACGCCCGCAATGGGCTCGGGCTTCACGTGGGGCTCGGCGTTGATTCGCTGGTGATTCACGCGCGACGCACCGGCGCGCGCCGGTGCGCGGCCGATCGGCGCCTTTCCCGAAATGTGGGCGCGCTGTGGAAATGCTCGCGAAAGTGACAAAAGTTCACTTTGAGCGCTCGGGCCGCCGTTCTATGCTGGCTGCACGTCGCACAGAGCGGCGCGAACAAACAGCCCGATCGGAGCGTAGATGGCCGTCGATGTTCTGGATGAATCCCGGGATGCTGCGGCGTCCGGCATACCGGCCCGGCGCATGACGCATGCAGCCGCGAGCCTGAAGCACGAATGGCGCCTACCCGTCGCCCATGGCGCGACCGGTGCACGCAGGGCTACGAGGGGATCCGCGCATGGTAATCGGTGATGAACGTCGCGACCGCCGCTTCGTGCAGCGGCTCGCCGAGGTAGAAGCCTTGGCCGTCGACGTCCGGCAGCGTGCCAGCCCACTCGAACTGCTCGGCGGTTTCGATGCCGGTCATCACGATATGCTTGCCATGACCTTGCGCGATGTGCACCAGGGTTTCAACAACCCGCATGGATTCGCTGTTCTGCAGGACATCGCGGATCAGCGAGCGATCGAACTTGACGATATCCACCGGCAACTGCTGCAACAGCGTCAGCGAATTGAAGCCTGCGCCGAAGTCGTCCAGCGCGACGCGCACGCCGATTGCCTGCGTCGCGTGGATGGCCTCCACGAGCCAGTCGAGCCGGGCAGGCGGAACGACATCGGTCAGCTCGATTTCGACGCGAGCCGGTTCGAGCGCGAGCGACGTCAGCAGCGCGGAAAGCTGCGCGGGAAAATCCGCGTGCCCCAGCTCCGACGGAGACAGATTGATCGCGAGCGACAACTCGCCGCGACCGGCTGCCTTCCACTGCGCGAGCAGGTGCGCCGCGCGCCGGGTGAGCAGGTCCGTGAAGCGGGTGGCCAGGCATGAATCCTCGATCAGGCTGATGAACGACGCCGGCTCCAGGATGCCGCGCGCCGGATGATGCCAGCGCATCAGACATTCGAACCCGGCCAGACGAATCCCCCGGAGTGCGAACTTGGGTTGCAGGAGGAAAAAGAACTCGTCCTGACGAAGTCCGCGTTCGGCATCGTCGAGCGGATCGGGGGACGCAAAGGGGGAATTCATGAATGTCCAGGTAAGCCGATTGAAGTGTCGGCCGCATGTCTCTGATTGATCGATTCTATTGAGCGGAACGCAAATTTTCAACTCGCGAAAAACAAACAAATGTAAATTCGTATATTGATTTGTATATTGGTTGTAGATTTATGTTGGCGGTTATTTCGTGAAAATCGTATCCGGTTATTGTATTTCCATATTGGAAAATCCAAATCATTAATCATTTCGGTGATGTCAGTCTTGCGCCGCTGGTGTGCCAGCCGCTGGCGGGTGCGAATCATCCGAATAAATGACGGAAATGGCATTGAGACGGTAATTTTTTCTGGTGAGAAAGGCGGGCTCGGATTCGAAATGAATGCAGGTGCAATTACAATAGATGCCTTACATTATTCATATAAAAATTGCAGTATAATTTCTACATCTTAAATTCCGGTTCATTGTGGCGGGCCGATTTGCCCGGTACGTCGGCGTGGGTATGCAGGACGGGCGATCGGCAGGTGAAGGGGGCCGACGCCTGCGGCGCCCGTCAACGCTGTCTGAAGTAGGTTGCGGTGTTTGATGCAGGCATTGCAGATGCCGATCAATGCGATATCGATGGAGCATCATCTGATCGACATGTTCGGAAGATTTTTGGGGCTGTGGCGGCGCCGTTCATGTGACGAGGGCAGACAGATGGCCGGGAACGTGTCCGCGCATTGGGCGACCGACTGGATACGCCTGACGTTTGCGCTGGTGCTGGTCTGCGCGGTGCTCACGGCGACAGAGGCGTTGCATCGTGTCGACCGCGCGTGGTTCGAGTTCGTTTCGCAGTCGGTTCGCCGCGGGCCCGTCAAGCCGCTGGCGATGATCGTGGTCGACGAACGCACGACCGCGCGTCTGGGCAACTGGCCGTTCAGCATCGAAACACGCGAACGGATGATGGAGCGGCTTGCCGGAAGTGGCGTCGCAGTCGTCAGTATCGACCTGACCGGTTTGCGGGACGCCGCGCGCACGCGCGCCGGGCGCCGGGCAGCCGGCGAGACGGCAAGCCACGGCACTGCACGCATGGAGGCGGGGACCGGCAACGTCGGCAATACCGGCCAAGCCTGCGCGCGCGATGCTGCATTTCGCTGGAATGGGCCTTGCGAGCGCTACTCGTACGTCAATGTGCTGGACGGCGCGGTGCCGTCGAGCCGGCTGAGCGGCCGCGCGGTCCTGATTCGCGCGGCGGTCGACCTCGGGCAGGGCCGGCCCGGCGTGTCGTCGGCCGGCACGCTGCCGAGCGGAGACTGGGCCGCGACAGCGAATGCATCGGCTGGGCTGGCCATGACGGCACCGCTTCACCAGACGGGTTTCGCATGGACGTTGCTGTTCAACGAGATCGTCGTCTGCGTGATCTGCGCGTTGCTCTACCGGTTCGGTCCCCGCGCCGGCCTCGCTGCGTCGTTCGCCGTCACAGGCGCGGTTGCAGCGATCGCGTATGTGATGTTCGCGGTCGGCGGCGAGGCGCTGCCGCCCGCCATCGGCATGCTGATGTGCGTGCTCGCCTGCCTGCTGGTGTTCTGGCGGCGTACCGAAGTGTCGTTGCGCTTCATCGGCCTCCTGGGCGACCGGATGGCGGCCGATCCGTCGCTGCATGCGGAATCGGCGAACACCGCGCCGTACATCGACCCGGTTCGGCGGCAACTGGAGAGGACTGCGAATCTGGATGCGCAGGTACGTCGCTATCGTGCGCTGATCGACGCATGGGTCGACAGTCTTCCGGAAGCGACGTTGATTGCGTCGGCTGCCGGCGTGGTGCTGCTGGCGAACCAGCGGATTGCCGCGTGGTGCGCGGAGCCCGACGAGCATCCTGGGGCTGGGCGGGCGCCGGTGGGGCGTCCGGTTTCGGACGTGCTGTTTCAAATCACCGCTTCGCATCGGGCGAATGAATTCGCCGCGCAGGCGTTGACGTCGCTCGATCACTGGTCTGACGGCGACGCGCTGTCGGCCCAGACGAAATCCCAACTCGATCAGGGGATCGAGATCGCCAATGCCCGGTGCGGTCGTTCGCTGCTGATCAAGTGCGCGCCGATCCGCCCGTCCGTCTACGGCGAGCGTGCGCTGGTCTTTCATGTCGCGGACGTCTCGTCCGTCCGGATGGCCGAGCGGCAGCGCGACATGGCGCTGCGATTCCTGTCGCATGACATGCGGTCTCCGCAGGCGTCGATTCTCGCGCTCGTTTCGCAGATTCAGCGGGAGCCGTCGCGGTACACGCCGCAGCGCTTCGCCGAACTGGTATCACAGTATGCGACGCGCGCACTCAGCCTGTCCGACGATTTTCTCTTTCTTGCCCGGGCCGAGAATCTGCCGCCGAAGCTGGCCGCGGTCGATCCCGCGCTGGTGCTCGGCGATGCCGTCGACGATCTGCTGCCGCAGGCGAGTGCGAAATCGACGACCGTCAATCTCACGGCGGAGCCGGGGCTGAGTACGATCGCCGACGTGCAATTGCTGCGGCGGGCGTTCGTCAATCTGATCGGCAACGCGATCAAGTTCGGTCGCGAAGCCTCCACGGTCGACGTGGAACTGTCGGCCACGGACCGGCACGTGAAGATCGCCGTGACCGATTACGGCGCCGGCATATCCGAGCGCGATCAGGAAAAGCTGTTTCGCGAATTCACGCAACTGGACGGCGGCGCGTCGATGTCCGGGCATGGTCTGGGCCTGGCGTTCGTCAAGACGGTCGTCGATTCGCTCGGCGGAAAGCTGCAGGTCCGCTCGACGCTCGGCGAAGGGACGACCTTCCTCATGTTGCTGTCGAAGCACGATCACGACGCGGCGCTGGGGCACTGATGCGCCGCTGATTCGGCCGCCGCCGACCGAGCGCCGGCTATGCAGCGGACACGACCTGGATCCGGCGCGCTTCCGGCGCGCCCGCGTGTTTCGCGGGCGTTGCGAGGTCGAATTCGAGGATCGTGCTGCGGGACGGCAGCCGGGCGAGGATCGACGGATCCTGAAAACTGCTGCCGCGAAAGTAGGCAGGGCTGGTCTCGGCTGCCGCAAGCAGCGGCGTATCGGGCAACGCGGCCCAGAACGCGATGAAGCCGTATCCGTCGTCCGGCTCGAACCGGTTGCAGACGCCGCGCACGCGGGACCCGACCTGGCCCCAGGCTGGCGAGCCGGCGGCCGCATCGCGGACCGGCAGCAGGCCCGGTACCAGATAGCCGCTGATGAACTGGTCGGCCGCATCGCGCAACTCGAGCGGCACGTTGTCGAAACCGAGGACTTCGACCCGGCATCCCTTCTTCTGCAGCGCTCGCACGACTTCGACGAAATCGCCGTCGCTGGTGGCGACGAGCACGGTGTCGAGCCGGTCCGATTCGGATAGCGCGTCGATGGCCATGCCGAGATCCGAATTGGATTTGACGGTTTCGGTGCCGTCCTCGTCGGCGAAGTGCCTGAGCGGCTTGACCGTGACGCGGAATCCCTTGTCGCGCAGCGCCGCCTGATAGCCTTTGATCCGCGCATCGTAGTCGGCGGAGCGCGCGGCGCGGCGTGCGTCGAAACTCAGATACGCATGCAGCCGCTGAATCGTGGCGCCGGCCCGACCGGCGAGCGCGCGCAGCACGTCGTATCGCATCAGGTGGCCACCATTCGCGTCGATGCTGGTTCCATCCACGTACACCCCGACCCTTCTCATCGTCGTCATCCGGATTGCTGGTAGCTCGTCGCTCAGGTGTTCGAATCAAGTGCCGTCGTGCCGCGTCGCGTGCTTTTTGCACGGGCAGGGCGGTTGGCGGGTGCACGACACGTGCCGGCCCGCCGCCGATACGGCGGAAAACGCGCGACGCGCGCGCTGCCGGGAGGCACGACGCGCGCGTTGCCGGCCGCCGGCGCGCGATGCAGGTTGCCGGTTGGTCAACGGTGGCGCCCGCCACGCGGGCGAAACGTGAATGACGCCGCCCGCGTCGCGGCCCGTCAGTCGCGGCCGCTGACCGCGATCGTGACCCGGCGATCGGGTTGCAGGCACGCGATCACGGCGCGGCTCTGGCCGGGTGGGCAATGCGTGACGGGCTCGCGCGATCCTACGCCGTCCGCCTCGATGACGTTGCCGTCCAGGCCATGCGCGATCAGATAACGGCGCACCGTTTGGGCTCGCGCGCGCGACAGCGGGTCATTCACCGCGGGGGTACCGATCCGGTCGGTGTGCCCGGCCACGACGATCCGCGTAATCGCCTTGTGGCGCTTGATCCGCTCGACCGCATCGTCGAGCTGCGCCTGGCCGCCGGGCTGCATCGATTCGAGGCTCGATTGGCCGAACGCGAACAGTGCATCGCTCTGCAGCGTGAATTGCTCGATCGGCGCGGCCGGCGGCTCTGCCGCGGCCACCGGCGCGGCGGATGGCGTGCGCACGAAGTCCGCGCAGGCGGGGTCGCGCCAGTAGGTGTTGCTCACCTTCATGTGCTCGTCGTAGCGCACCTGGTACTGGCACGAGACGACTTCGTTGCCGCGGCGGAAGTCGAACAGGTAGTTCCACGTGTGGCTGCCGACGAACCACTCGTTGAAGTGAGGCGGGCCGAGCAGGTCGAACATCTGGTCCTTGTTCAGGCCGGGCCCGACGTTACGCAGGTTCGCCACGTTCACGAACGTGCCACCCTTCGGGCTGGCGGATTGCGGATCCGGGAAGCGGGGCGGCCCGTCGGTCGCGCAGCCTTGCAGGGATGCAACGGAAAGCACACTGACGGAAAGCGCGAGTGCCCATTGGATTTTCATGATCAGTCTCTCATCGTATAAGGAGCCGCGTATCAGGCGCTGCGGCAACGATCGATCGTTACGCGCAGCCGCCGCCTATCGCTGCAGTGCAGCCGTTTATTCCGCCATCACCATTGGTAACCCGCGCCGATCACGGCGCCGTAGTCGTTGCGCGTGTTGGTCGTGATGGCGGCCTTATAGATCCAGTGATTGTTTTCGGAGATCGTCGAGATGCCGATCGCCTGTCCCGACTGGCTGCGATAGACGCTGCCGGCGATCGCGACCATGCTCTTGCCGGGGCCGGACGGTTGCGGCAGGCCCGCGACGGCCATCGCACTCGCGGTGCCGCCGTCCGCGTCGCGTCGCAGCGACTGGATCTTCGCGTCGGTGTACGCGTTCGCGTTGCCGACCGCGGCATTCAGTTGCTGGACGTTGACGCCATCGGTGGGGGCGGTGCCGGCGGCGACGTTCGTGAGCTGCCGCGTCGAAGTCGCCGTGCCGATCGACACGACGTTGTTGCGCCCGCCGTCGTTGCTGCCGGAGCCGATGGCCACGGAGCCGTTGCCGGACGACGTCGAACCCGCACCGATCGTCGTCGAGCCGGTGCCCGATGCGGTCGAGCCGTTGCCGACCGCCGTGCTGTTCGAGCCGGACGCGACCGCGCCGTTGCCGCCAGCCGACGAGTTCGAGCCCGTCGATGCCGGCGGGGTCGACGAGCCCGGCGTCGACGGGAAGCCGCCACCACCGTTGGTATTGCTGAGGTTCTGGATCAACGTCGTCAGGTTCTGGTTGACCGCGTCGAGCTGGCTGACGTTGACTGCGTCGGTCCCGGCCGACCCGGCTGCGAGACCGGTGATCTTGCGGTTGCCGACGTTGATTTCGCCGGCCGACGACTGTGGGCTGCTCAAGCCGTATGCAATGTAGTTGGACTGCGCGCCCACCGTCGTGACGGAGCCGGCGCCGAGCGCGATGCTGTTCGCGAAGCTCGCGCTGGCGCCCGAGCCCAGAGCGATGGCGTCGGCTGCGCTGCTGTTCGCGCCTGAGCCGATCGCGATACCGCCGGACGTGCTGGCAACCGCGTTCGCGCCTTGCGCGATCGATTGCGGCCCGGTCGCGTTCGCGCCGCTGCCCAGCGCGATGGCATCGGCCTGCCCGGAATTCGCGGCCTGGCCGATGGCGACGCCGCCGGGCGCCGTTTGCTGCACGATCGCACCGTTGCCGATGCCGACGCCGTTGTCTCCGTTGACGACGGTGGTCGGCCCCACCGCGATCGACTCGGCGCCCACCGCGAGCGAATCGGCGGCGGTCGAGTTGGCATGGAAGTACATCGTCGGCGTCACGGCGAACGATTGCAGCGCACCGGTCAACTGCCGGACCGTGACCGCATCGTGCGCGTCGGTCCCGTCGGCGACGTTGATCAGTTGCCGGTACGTGTTGCCCGACGCGCTGCCGAACGACACGGCGCCCAGCAGCGTCGCGTCGGACGTATTGAACGGGACGGTGTGGCTGCCGGCCGGAATCGTGCCGCTGCCGGCCGCGATGGCGCGATCCGATACGGCGCCCGAGCCGATCGCGACGCCGCCGGCTATCGAAACGGCCGTCTGCGCGCCGAGCGCCACGCCGTTCGCCGCGCTCGACTGCGCGCCGGTGCCGGCTGCGAGGCTGCTGGCCGCGCTCGCGACTGCCTGAGGGCCGACGGCGATGCTGTCCGTCCCGGTCGCCTGACTGTCGGCCAGCGTCGAGTTCGCGTGGAAGTACTTGATGCCTGCGCCATTGTTGATGTTCGAGATCGCGGTCGTGTTCGCCGTTACTTGCTGGTTGGTCGCGAACAACTGCGAACCGTTGACCGCGTCGGTGCTGGCGCCGCTCAATTGGCCGGCCGCGACGTTCTGGATCTGGCGTTCCGCGCCCGGCGCACCGACGCTCACGACGCCGGAGGGGGCGGCGCCCGCGAAGTTGTAGGTCACGCCGCCAATGACCGCGCTCGAAGTCGGCGTGGCGGCGACGGTCGACGAATTCGCGCCGAGCGCGACGCTGTTGGCCACGCTCGCGATCGCGCCCGAGCCGATCGCGACGCCGCCGGTTGCGGCGGCCTGGACGTTGGCCGAATCGCCGATCGCGATCGCGCCCCCGACATTGGCCTGCGACGCGTTGCCGAGCGCGACCGAACCCTGCCCGGTCGCGACGTTCGTATTGCCCAGCGCGATCGCGCCATTGCCGTTCGCGGTGTTGTTGGCGCCTACGGCTACCGCGCCGTTGCCGGTGGCCGTGTTCGGATCGCCGATCGCCACCGCGCCGTTACCGTTCGCGGTCTGCCCTTCGCCGAGTGCGACCGCACCGGTGCCGCCGGTTACCTGCGAGTTGTGACCGCCGGCAATGGAACCCGCGCCTGCGGCCGCGGCCACCGTGCTGGTGTCGCCGAACGCGACGGTAGAACCGGCCAGCGCTTGCGAGCCGGTGCCGATCGCGACGCCGCCGTATGCCGATACCCCTGCATTCACGCCAAGGGCCACCGAGTTGTCGCCGCCTGCGGTCGCGCCGGCGCCCAGCGCGACGCCGGAAATGCCGGAAGCCGTCGCCAGGTTGCCGAGCGCAATGCCGAACAGGGTGGACGCCGTGGCCGTGTTGCCGATCGCGATCGAACTCGTGCCGCTCGCCGTCGCCTGGCTGCCGAACGCCTGTGCGTAGGTGTTGCTCGCGAGCGCGTTGTAGCCGATGGATACGGCCTGGGCGCCCGTCGCCTGCGTGCCGGAACCGGGCACGCCCGCTGTGCCGCCCGGGCCGAGCGCGACCGCGTTGACGCCCGACGCGCCGCTGTTGACGCCGATCGCGACGGCGGAGGCGCCGCTGACCGACGCGCCCGAACCCAGCGCGATGCCGGCGTCGGCGGTGTTGGTGGTGATCGATTCGAAGCCCGTGGCGATCGAGTAGCTGCCCGCCGCGGTCGCCAGCGTCCCCAGCGCGGTCGAGTGGTCGCCCGATGCGGTACCGCCGGCACCGAGCGTCGTCGCGGAATTGTTGGACGCAACCGACGCGTTGCCGAGGGAAATCGAAGACGTGCCGGACGCGGCTGCATTCAATCCACTGGCCAGCGCGTTGTCGGCGCTTGCCCGGGCACCGGCACCCAATGCGGTGCTCCCGCTTCCGGATGCCGTCGCGAAATCGCCGAGTGCACTCGAGTTTTCGCCGGTCGCGGCGGCGGACGCGCCGAGCGAGGAAGCGTTGGTGCCGGTCGCCAATGCCTGATGCCCGATCGCGGTCGCGCCGACTCCGCTCGCCGTGGTGTTGCCGCCGATGGCCGTCGAACTGCTGTTGGATGCCGTGGCGGCTTGCCCGAACGCGCTGGTGCCGGTGCCGGCGGCGACGGTGTTGGTGCCGACTGCCGTTGCCGCGGTACCGGTGGCGCTCGAGCCGGGCCCCGCCTGATACTGGGCGAGCGCCTGCTCCGGCATGACGATCGTGCCGAGTAACAGCGGCAGGATCGCGGCCGCGCATTGTGTGATGCGAAGTTCGTGGCGACGGATCGTGCCACGTGCGTCAACCGGGCTCGACGACGATCCCGGTTGGCCTTTTCCGCCGCCCGTATCGATTTCCGACACGGCGACGAGTGCCCCGCGCGCCTTGCTCCATATGACCTTGTGCACTCTGTTCATCGTGACAACCCCTATAAAATAAGAAGATCTATCAGGCTTGATTTGGTAGTGGTACTAAATGTGTTGTGAAAATAGAATTCACGGTATGCGCGTCTGATCCATATTTATTGCGGGAATGAAATGAGCATGTGCGACCACGAGAATGTGTCGGGCCGGGCACGAGTCGGGGCGGGGCGAATTCGGCGCGTCGTCGGGCCGGGCAAGTCGATCGCGTGACGACGACACGCGTCCGCGTCGATCATGGATCGCTTCATGAGATTTTCCATTTCTATATCTCGGCGTGAGAAGTGCTTGCTCGGCGGCAGGCCGCCGTTACTGTAATAGGGGAAGCAGAACAATCTGAAAATTCAATGCGCGATCTCGATTCTTGAAGCGAGAAAATCAGGTTTTTTTAATGGCGTCGCCAGTACGATCCAGCATGGATTTTTTAATCGAAGATCATCGATTTATGGGTAACGGGGCGATGATCGGATAAACGATATAAGCGTATTTAATTGCATGATCCTTGTGATGCTAGATATTAGGAGAGGACCTTCGAATCAAAAAGAAAACATTTGTCACGTTTTGAAGGATTGTTAACGTGTGACGACGCTTCCTCATTGCGATGGATTGCATGGGATCGCACGTAGATGGCACGGCCGATCTGCCGCGGACCCGAATCGGTGTAAAAACGTCGAAAGGCGTCGGGAGCCGGTTGCCAGCCGGTGTTCCGAATGAATAGGAATGCGAAGTGAATGCGGGGCGATTCTTGCGTCGGCGAGCGGCGCACCGGAATCGGTGGCGTCGGTCAGCGGATACCAGGTTCCGGGCGCACGCTACTCGTCGTGGCGCGTGAATGCACGATCAGCATCGGCAATGCCGTTGCGGCGTCGCCACGCGATTGCCAACGCTTCGGAAGCCAGCTCTGTCGCGTAACGAAGCGCCTGCGCATGACGTCGGAGCATGCCGGGAGCCGCGCCTCCTGCCGGAGGCGCCACCCACATGCAACGACACTCACACGCGGCTTTCCAGCAGCATGCCCGCGTCGCGGCGAACGTCGGCGGAAGCTTCGGTGGAAGGCTTGATCTGATCCAGTCGATAACCGAGCGTATAAATTGCGGAAAGGCGCAGGCCATTCTCGATCCCGAGCTTCAGTTTTTGCCGAATCCTGTAGATGTGGGTATCGAGCGAACGCGACTCTGTTCCCAGTTCGCGCCCCCACGCCGTGGTTGCCAGCAACTCGCGCGACATGATCTTGCCGAGATTCTGAAACAGGCATGCAACGAGCTGAAATTCCTTCGTCGTCAATTCGATCTTGGCATCGCGAAGCCGGACCGCGCGCTCCACCGGGTCCAGCACGTACGCGCCCGCCCGGATCGGCTCGTCGCGCCTCACGTTGCGCGCGACGCGGCGCAACAGCGCGTTGACCCGCGCGGCGAGCTCTTCGGCGCGGAACGGTTTGCTCAGATAGTCGTCGGCGCCGGCCTCCAGCGCCCTGACGACATCGAGTTCGTCCACGCGGCTGGTGAGGAACAGCACACCGTATTCGACATCCGCACGCGTACGGATCCAGTTCAGGACTTCGATGCCGGTCAGGCTCGGCAAGTGCCAATCGAGCACGACGGCGTCGACGGATTCGGATCGCAGGTAACGCAGCGCCTGCTCTCCGTCGACCACGACCTTGATCGTGTGGCAAAAGGGGGAGAGTGCACTTTGCACTTCCTCCGCCTGAACGGGATCGTCCTCCACAACCAATATGCGCATGCGTGCCCCCGGGTATCATGATCGGCCTGCTCGGTTGAAACCGAAAACGTCGGCTTCGCGAGCAGGCAAACGTTTGCTTTTTGATGCGATTGAAACAAACGGTTAAGGAATATAAGTCATCGGTAATGAACAAGATTGTGACATTTTGTGAATTCGTCGTATGAATTACGCAATGGGTAAAAAGAGACGGAACCCGTCTTTTTTGTGGAATTTTTTACTTGCCCGGGCGGCGCGCTAGTAGATTGAACGGCGAATTCGGGCCACCGCGGCGCAGCATGTCGCAGTCATACGGCGGTCTGCGCCGGTCTTGCGGATGGCAGCAGCCGTCAATGGAAAAGTCGGGTAGCGACGGCGCATTGCTGCGCCGCCGCCCCCTAAGAACCGTACGTGCGAGTTTCCCCGCATACGGCTC